>NZ_JBNNTG010000022.1:0-99351 GCF_050278525.1 Peribacillus sp. NPDC096540
AGGCGCAAAGGCGCCGAGGAGGCTCCCGGACCGCCCGCGGAAAGCGAGTGCCTGGAGTGGAAATCAACGTTCGGATTTTTAAAACCCTCAAAAAACTGTAGACAAACTCGATTTTCATCGAGTTTGTCTACAGTCTGAAGGATGCTGACAATAATCAGCATCCTTTTTATTTAGTTTGTTATGATGAAAAGCAAATAAAACAAATAAACTTAGGGTTCCGGTTATGTATCATGTTCATCGACCAGAAAATAATCTCCTGATAATAATCCATTATTTACAACAACTTCAATTTTTATTTTTTCGGGCTATATTCTTAAATCAAAAATGACTTATTGAGTCAATTTTAAATCCTTGTTCTAGCAACCTAATAATCTTATCCAGACAACAAATAATTCAATTATGAATTCTAATGCTTATAGAATCTATGCACCAGAACAATTTATTTTTGGCACACTCCTTGCATGTTATTAGAATGACTTCTTTATTTTTCGAATGAAGAAAGGGGAGGACTAATGGATAGACCTTGGAACAAGCATATTCCGTCCGGAAATCCAATGGAAATTGATATACCTGAAATGTCACTAACAGACTTATTTTACCAATCAGTTGGACTGTATCCAGATAAAACAGCTGTTACGTTTATGGATCAAACGTATACATATTATGAGTTGGGGCAGCTAGTGAAAAGATGTGCCCGGTTACTTGCTGATGATGGGGTTAAAAAGGGAGATCGTGTGGCTCTTATGTTACCCAATTGCCCGCAATATCCGATTAGTTTTTTTGGAACGCTTTTGAATGGTGCGATCATTGTCCAAATCAATCCAATGTATAAGGCAAACGAATTGATACATGTCCTGAAAGATTCAGGTGCAAGACACATCATTGTGCTCGATAAGCTTTATCCCACGGTAGAAGCGATATTACCAGAAACACGTGTTGAAAAGACAATAAGCGTGTCTATGGAAAATGGCAGGTGTGAGCTGACAAAAAGGCTTATGAAAGTAATAGAGGAAGATTTTACTGTTCCAATTGAACCTGGTGAAGATGTTGCTGTCCTCCAATATACAGGAGGAACGACGGGGCGTTCAAAAGGTGCGATGCTAACACATCGAAACATAGTGGCTAACACCCTGCAAAGCGCGGCTACTTCACAAATCAATACTCAAAAAGCGAAGGAAAGGGTACTTGCCGTTGCTCCTCTATTTCATGTATATGGTATGACTTCAGCTATGAATCTGACGTTTTATAATGGAGGTAATTTAATTATAGTACCTCGGTTTGAGGTGGCAGAGATAGTTGATATTATTAATAAGCTCAAACCGACTATTTTCCCAGCTGTGCCGACGATGTTTATTGCTTTATTACAATATTACCAGTCACATCCTTTTGATTTGCGTTCTTTAAAAACATGCACTTCGGGTTCGTCTCCATTGCCTCTAAATGTATTGTCACGTTTTAACGAAGTAAGCGGATCGATGATTGCTGAAGGATATGGTTTGTCTGAGGCTTCACCAGTGACACATCGAAATCCAGTTATAGGCCTCCAAAAACCCGGAAGTATTGGGATTCCTATCCCAAATACAGATGCCGCAATTATTGACAGTATTACAGGTGAGCCGTCCCTTTTGGTTGATACGCCTGGAGAATTGGTTATTAAGGGACCTCAGGTGATGAAAGGGTATTGGGGCATGCCAGAAGAAACGTTGCAGGCGATTCAAAACGGATGGCTATATACCGGAGATATCGCAAAGATGGATGAAGATGGCTTCTTTTACATTGTCGGACGCAAGAAGGAAATGATTATCGCAGGCGGGTTTAATATTTACCCAATTGAAATTGAAGAGGTTTTTTACAGTCATCCAAAGGTACTTGAAGCAGCGGTATTCGGTGTTCCCGATCAATATCGTGGTGAAACCGTGCATGCAGCCGTTGTTCTAAAGCCAAATGAATGGATAACGGAAAAGGAACTGAATGTATACTGCCGAAAACAGCTCGCAGCCTTTAAAATACCGGAAGTAATCACGTTTCAAAGTGAACTTCCCAAAACGGCTGTAGGTAAAATTTTAAAACGAAAGCTTAAGGAAAAACATATAACTGCTTATTTTGCAAAAGATGAAAGCGTTAACAAATAATTCATAGATAAAAAGGGGAATGCAAATGGACTTCCGCTTAGATGAAGACATCTTGCTTTTAAAAGAAAATATTCGGCAGTTTATCGAAGAAGAAATCGAACCATTTTCAATGCAGATAGAGGAAGATGATCATATCCCGGAATCCATCATCAATTTATCGAAGGAAATCGGACTATTCGGACTCAGTATTCCAGAACAGTATGGCGGGCTAGGAATTGGAATGGTAGGGAAATGTGCTTTATATGAAGAAATCGGTAAAACACATAATGGATATACCACTCTGATTGGTGCTCATACTGGTATAGGTACGGTCGGAATCGTAGAAATGGGCAATGAAATGCAAAAGCTAAAGTACCTGCCAGATATGGCAAGTGGAAATAAAATTGGCGCTTTCGCTTTAACTGAGCCTGCTGCTGGATCTCATGCGACGAACCTAAAAATGACTGCTGTCAAAAGCGGAGAAAAGTATATTCTTAATGGGACTAAGCAATATATAACCAATGCAGATGTGGCCGATATTTTTACTGTTATGGCTGTAACGGATAAGGGAAAAGGAGCAAAAGGAATCACTTCATTCATTGTAGAGAAGGGGTTCCCAGGTTTTCATATTGGTAGCATTGAAAGGAAAATGGGACTTCGGGGTTCACATTCTGCCGAACTGGTTTTTGAAGATTGCGAGGTTCCGGTGGAAAATGTACTAGGGGAAGTTGGAAAAGGCTATGTAAATGCATTAAAAATCCTTGCAAATGGCCGGGCGGGACTTGCCGCACGAAATTTGGGGTCCTGCCAATACCTGCTTGATTTATCGACCCATTATGCTACTGAACGTGAACAATTTGATGTTCCGATTATCGATCATCAAGCAGTATCGCATATGATTGCTGAAATGGCGATGGAAATAGAAGCGCTCCGCTCTTTCACATACCGGGTTGCATGGATGGTCGATCAAAGAGAGAAAATTATTAAAGAAGCGGCAATGCTGAAGCTGTATGGTTCGGAAGTATATAATAGGGTCGCTGATAAGGCCGTTCAAATTCATGGCGGGATGGGATACATGAAGGATTATCCAGTTGAACGTTTCTATCGGGATGCACGAATTACTAGAATTTATGAAGGAACGTCCGAAATCCAGAAAAATATCATTACAGGACAATTAAAGAAAAAATATCAAAAATAGTTTATTGAGAAAATGGAGGGATTATTATGGATTTACGTTTATCAGATGAACAAAAAATGGTACAAAAAACAATACGCAAGTTTGTGGAAAATGAATTGATTCCTTTGGAAAATGAAGTACTTCGCAACGAAATAGCAGGAAAACCTAGTTTACCTGAAGGGAAATTAATAGAATTACAGGAAAAAGCAAAAAAAGCAGGGTTCTGGGGCATTAATACGCCAGTGGAGTATGGCGGGGCCGACTTAGGGCAGATGATGATGGCAATCGTCTTGATGGAAGTATCAAAAACGTTTGTACCTTTCAGCTTTGGCGGTTCTGCGGACAATATTCTTTATTATGGAAACGAAGAACAGAAAAAGAAGTACCTGATTCCTACGATTAATGGGGAGAAAAAATCCTGTTTTGCCATGACAGAGCCAGGAGCAGGGTCCGATACTCGAAATATTAAAATGACTGCTATAAAAGATGGAAATGAGTGGGTGTTGAATGGTGAAAAAACTTTCATTACAGGTGGAAATGATGCCGATTTCGTCATGGTCATTGCTGTTACCGATAAAGAACTTCATCAAGAAACTGGAACAGAAGGGGTCACCTGTTTCATCGTAGATCGGAACATGGGCTGGAAATCTGAGTATATTAACACGATGGGAGAATGGGGACCGGCGGGTTTAGTTTTCGATAATGTTCGGGTACCCGAGGAAAATATACTAGGAGAAGTGCATGGCGGTTATAAACTTGGCCTTGAGTGGATAGGTTTTGCAAGATGGATCGTAGGGGCACGGGCTGTCGGTTCTTCAGAAAGATTGCTACAAATGGCTATAGATTATGCAAAAGAACGCGTCACATTCGGTAAACCAATTGCAGAGCGCCAGGCTATTCAATGGCAAATTGCTGACTCGGCTGTTGAAATCGAAGCTGCAAGGTGGCTTGTGTTAAATGCAGCCTACACACTTGATCATGGAGAAGACAATCGTCATCTAGCTTCTATGGCTAAGCTCTATGGAGCAAATATGGGGAATCGGGTCGTTGATCGGGTGTTGCAAATACATGGGGGCATGGGTTATACGAAGGAACTTCCAATTGAACGCTGGTACCGTGAGGCAAGACTTTGGAGAATATATGATGGGACCGATGAAATACAGCGCATGATTATTTCACGGAATTTAATTAAAGGACATGTTAAATTAGGACAATTTTTATAATAGATTAGGAGGAAAAGAATATGACAGGAAGATTTTCAGGGAAAACCGCTTTAGTTACTGGTGGAAGCAGGGGAATTGGCCGAGCAATCGTAGAACTATTTGCAAGTGAAGGCGCAAAGGTTGCTATCATAGATATCAATGAGGAAGTTTTAACCTCAACAGGAAATGAACTAAGGGATCAAGGCCATACCATTTTTACAAAGATAGCAAATGTGGTAGATTCAGAAGAGGTAGAAGCATCAGTAAAAGAAATAGCTGAAACGTTCGGTTCGCTAGATATTCTCGTGAATAATGCGGGAGTCATTCGAGATAATTTACTTTTTAAAATGACAGATTCAGATTGGCAGACAGTAATGGACGTGCATCTAAAAGGTACCTTCAATGCGGTTCGTGCCGCTCAGAAGTATATGGTTGAAAACAAATATGGGAGAATTATTAATATATCATCCACCTCGGCACTCGGTAACCGCGGTCAGGCTAATTATGCAGCGGCAAAAGCGGGATTGCAGGGGTTAACAAAAACACTCGCAATTGAACTTGGTAAATATGGAATAACGGCTAATTCGGTAGCACCTGGTTTTATTGAAACCGAAATGACGAAAGAAACAGCACGGCGAATGGGAGTGAGTTTTGAACAATTTATCCAGGATAGGGCAAACAGTATTCCGGTTGCTAGAAGCGGTTTGCCAAGTGACATTGCTAATGCTGTTGCATTTTTCGCTGATGAAGCATCATCTTTCGTTAGTGGGCAAGTTCTATATGTTGCGGGTGGTCCAAAAAATTAAGTGTAAAGGCGGGATGATATGTTCAATGAAAGTATTGGAAAACAATCTAAACCGGTTAAAAATCTAGTTGAACGGGGAGCCGTTAAAAAATTTGTGTTAGCGATTGGTGATCCGCATCCGATTTTCATCGATGAAGAAAAAGGTAGGCAATCAAGGTATGGTACGAATATTGCGCCGCCTACTTTTCCAAGAGTCTTTGATTTTGGAACGATTGAAGGCTTAAACCTCCCAAATAAAGGCTTGATACACGGAGAGCAGATATATCATTATAACCGCCCGCTGAGGGTAGGAGAAGAAATTACCTGTTACACAGAAGTGAAGGACTACTATGAGAAAAAAGGAAAGCAAGGGGAGATGGGATTCCTAGCCTTTAAAAATTACGGGACAGATGTAAATGGAGAAATTGTTTTTACTGCTGAACAACTTGTCATTATCAATGAAACGATAAAAAGGATGGTGATGAGCAAGTGACGACATTAACCGAACTGCATATTGGCGATTCGTTACATTCGATAGAGCTTGACCCTGTAACACGTTTGGATCTTATTAAGTATGCAGGGGCATCAGGTGATTTCAATCCCATTCATACGATTGATGAAGAAGCAAAAAATGCTGGTCTGCCAGGGATAATTGCACATGGAATGTGGACGATGGGAAACCTCGCAAAGATTTTCAGTAATCTATATGAAATCGGGTTCATCGAAGAATACAAGATTCGTTTCAAAGGTATGGTTTTCTTGAATGATGTTATCACCCTTCAAGCAGATTTAAAAGAGAAAAAGGAAGATAAGTATTATTTCAATGTATCAGCCATCAATCAATATGGTAAGGAAGCGATCAGTGGTGAGGTTATTATTAGGACATATTAAAGGAAAGTAGTGGTGAAATTTATTTCATCACTACTTTTTTAGGATTAAAATTCGACAATATTAAAGGAGATTAGAAATCTATCCAGAATTGTACTAAAATAAGAATTCATATTGCGGCGGTGAATATTATTAATGAATCAAGTAAAACAGGATTCTCAGATTAATTTTCTCAAAGAGTGGATCTTTCCTGCTCTAGTCGTAGATTCTGAATACCGGATTAGGGGTTGGAGCAGTTACCTTAATGATCGGATAGGACAGAATGGGAAGGAACTACTTACCGAACAATTTGAAGAGTGGCAATTTCTCGATGATAATAGAATGGCAGCTGCGCGCCTGCATGACAAAAGGTATTTATTTTTATTTATGACACAATTGGATAATGGCAATATTCTTTATGTAGGCAATGAAACACAATTTTTGGATAATTTATTGGTTGATGCACATGAATCGGAAAAATTGAATCGCGCTCTTGATGCCATTATTGAAAATTCCTATGATGGGATTTATATCACTGATCAAAATGGCATTACTCTTTACACAAATTCAGCGATTGAACGGATTACTGGCATTCCGAAAGAGTATTATATCGGCAAATCCGTGGACCAATTAATAAAACGAGGCATTTTGAATACTTCGGTGACACATAAGGTTGTAAAGCTGAGGAGAACGGTTTCAGTCGTACAGGATAATTTTGCTGGAAAAGAAACATTAATTACAGGAAGTCCCGTTTTTAATGAAGAAGGAGAAATTGAACAAGTCGTTACGAATATACGTGATTTGTCAGATTTAAATGAACTGATGCATGAATTGACGAAAGTTAATGAATTGAATAATCAATATAAGCAGGAAATTGAAAAACTGCGAAAGATTACAAGTCAGGATGGGGTCGTTTTTGTCAGTGACAAGATGAAAATGATTTATGAGATTGCTGAAAGAATCTCGGATATTGATGCGACAGTACTGATCTTAGGAGAAACGGGTGTTGGAAAAGATGTGCTGGCACGTAATATTTACAACCGGAGCATTCGATCTAAAAAAGGAGATTTCGTCAAAATAAACTGCGGGGCAATTCCGGCGGATTTATTGGAATCCGAACTCTTTGGATATGAGGGCGGTGCGTTTACCGGTGCTAATCAAAAAGGGAAACCAGGGATGTTTGAATTGGCTGAGAGTGGGATTCTATTTTTAGATGAAGTCGGTGAGCTTCCCCTACAGCTGCAGGTAAAACTACTTAGGGCACTTCAGGAAAGGGAGATTCAAAGAATCGGAGGAACGAAGCCTAAAAAAATCGATGTTCGAATAATTGCAGCCACGAACCGCAATTTATTGGAAATGGTTAAAGCAGGTGAATTCCGCGAAGATCTCTATTACAGGCTGAATGTCATACCAATAACGATTCCTCCTTTAAGGGAAAGAAGAGAAGATATCCTAGCATTGACGGATTTATTTTTAACAAAAGCCAACGAACAATATAAATTCTCGAAAGAAATAGATTCGAGATTGAAAGGATATTTTTGTCAATATGATTGGCCAGGAAATGTCCGTGAATTGAATAATATAGTGGAAAGGCTCGTAGTCCTAACCAATAATCAATTACTTTCACTTAGCGATCTTCCGGAAGAATATCAGCAGCTAAATCAGAATCATTCTAACCATAAAGCCACATTTACTTTAAAAGAAGCGGTAGAAAGAGCGGAAAAGGAAATATTAACAAAAGCGGCGCAAACCTACCAAACTACATATGAAATCGCAGAAGCCCTGGACTCGAGTCAGGCGACTATTGTGAGAAAACTTAAAAAATATCAATTAAAGGTTAGTGAAAAGGATAGGTAAGTAAGAGGGGATTTCTGTTTTTCGGAAATCCCCTCTTACTATTTGTCGTTATAATAGGGACTATCTTTATTTTAGGTCTTCATTGACCTAATTTAATTCAAAAATGATTTTTTCAGTCAAAAGTGAATGGTGACAATCGCATATAGGACCTCTTTTTTCATTTATTTGATTCAATAATGAATTTTCAGGGACTTTGGAATAGCCAAAATCACTGTATTTAACTATGGCACAGCTCTTGCATAATTAATAAGGAATTAATCTACGGAATTTCAATGTAGAAAGTGTGAGGTGAGATAATTGAACGATCCAGTGGACCGCCCAATGGAAAGCGGTTATTCACAGATGATGAATTCTGCGAATATCCCTAAAATCAACTTTTACAGAATGCTTTCCAACACTGTAAAGAAGTTTGGGGACCGGCAGACATTTATTATAAAGAACAAATGATTACTTATCATCATTTGAGACGATTTGTGGATGGTCCTTCAACTGCTTGGCATAAGCCTGGGGCTGCTATTAAACTAGGAATGATCATCATACCAATCAACCCATTATGTACGGATAGAGAAATGCGAGAGATTCAAGAAGACTTTCTTGAAATACTTAGTCACCAGAAATGAAAGCGTTAACATGATGGGCGTTTTTCAGCTACTGCTAGCCCACGTATATATGTAGGGGTGAAAATAAAGAAATAAAACTCACATTGCCTTTTGAATATCTTGATGACCTTATCCATACTCCTTCGCAAGAAGCAACTATAAACCAAAAGTTTGTATGGCTGTGATTCAGTATACAGTCTGGACTTTCTGACAGATAAGAGGTGTGGAACTATCCCATAATAATTTAGTTGCCAATGTGATTCAGAACCAAAGTTTTTTCAATCGGGGATTCGGTTCGATGAGGAAGTAATCATGACGGCTTCTCCGCTTTATCATGTGTATATGATGACTATCACGATAAACCTGGCTGTTATGCTTTGTGCTGCCAATGTCATCTAGCCCAGGTTTCAGGCTAAACGGGTCAAAGTGACCATTTTTCCTCGAATACCCCAAATGTATAACTCTTTAATCAAAGAACTCGGTGATACTCACAATTCTTTGCATACATTAAAGCTCTGTTTATTTGATTCAGCCCCGCTGTCCCCTGCGGTGTAATAACAGTTTGAAAAGCTAACAAATATAAAAATTAATGAAGACTACGGTTTAACTGAGGCATCTTCATCCACTTATCGCAACCTGTTTCCGGGCGAACGAAAAGTAGTCAGTATTGGAATTCCTTTGTCGTTAACCGAATCTAATATCGTCAATGAGTTCGTTGAAGAGCTACAGTCTATTGTGTAGGGATTTTGATAGTGCGTGGTCCATGTTATGAGAGGAAACTTTCATAAAGTGGGGGGACAAGTCAAGCCATCCAGAATGGAAGGCACTATACTGGGTATGGCTTTTCTATTAATCCGCTGGAAGTCGAAAAAGTTCTGTATGAATACCCTGATGTGGCGGAAGCTGCCGTTGTTGGCATCCCGGATGGAACAAGTGGTTAAAAAGTTAAAGCCTTTGTCGTCGCCAAGCAGGGCAGAGATATCCATTTAGAAGCTTTGAGATGTCATTGATATCGATTGTTAACCCATTATAAAGTACCAAAGGCATTTCAAGTCAACCATGCCACGTAATGCTGTTGGTAAAATGCTGAAACGACTGCTCATTAAGGAAGAAATTGATAAAAGGAATAGTTTGATAAATGAATAAGTTGCCTTTCTCTTTTAGAATGGATAGGTTTCAAGGCATGGCTATGATTGTGAACCGAGTAGTGTGATAAAAATTCAATAAATAAGAAGGAGGAAGTAAATGGATATTTTAATCCAGCAGCTTTTTAATGGTTTGACAATTGGAAGCGTTTATAGTCTAGTTGCACTGGGATTGACGCTTGTATATGGAATTTTGCATATCCCAAACTTTGCCCACGGAGCTCTCTATATGTTGGGCGGGTACATCACATTATCAATGATGACATTATATGGCGTTAATTATTGGCTTGCTATGTTTGTATCCGTTATTGTTGTTGGTTTGATGGGTGTTCTATTGGAACGTTTCGTGTTCCGCTTGTTAAGGGAGGCACCGCCGTTGCACGATAAAATTGCGGCAATCGGAATCCTTCTTTTTCTTGAAGCCTTTGCGCAATTTGTCTGGGGCGCCGATTTCCATACAATGACTTCTCCTTACGGTCAAGTCGTAAACATCATGGGTTTGACGTTTACGCTGCAGCGCTTGTTGATTATCGTTTCGGCTATCTTAGTGATGATATTGCTTTATCTTTTCCTCAAGAAAACGTATACCGGTTCAACGATCATAGCGATGTCCCAAAGTCGTGAAGGAGCTTCACTTGTAGGGATTAATATCAACAAAGTTGCTATGCTGACCTTCATGATATCGGGTGGCTTAGCTGCCATTGCCTCATCTCTTGCTTCACCGATTAACCTTGTTTTCCCGGGAATGGGACATCTTGTAATTCTGAAGGCATTCGTCATTATCATTCTGGGAGGAATGGGAAGTATTCCAGGGGCGATTGTCGGAGGGTATATCCTTGGTTTCAGTGAGAGCCTGGGAGCAACTTATATTTCAAATGATTATAAAGACATCATTGCATTTGTTCTTTTAGTCGTAATTTTAACAGTGAAACCGACGGGCCTTTTTGCTAAGGGGGAGAGGTAGTATGAAGATTTTGACGAAACGAAATGGAATTATTGTTCTTATCATCCTAGCATTTTTATTCCCTATTATCGGTCAAAACGACTATTATCTCCATATGTTAACACTCTCATTCATTTGGGCGATTGCTGTTTACGGAATCAATTTGTTATCAGGCTACACTGGTTATCTCTCGCTTGCTCATGCTGGATTTTTTGCAATTGGTGCATACTCACTTGGTCTGCTGACGGTAAAAGCTGGAATGAATTTTTGGCTAGCTCTTGTGGGGGCCTGTTTGATCACATGTGCGATTGGATTTCTAATCGGATTAATAGCATTGAGAACAAAGGAACACTTTTTTGCCATATACACATTATGTGTTGGCTATATCATATATCTGGTCATCGATAAATGGGAGGGACTGACGGAGGGAGTTAGAGGGTTGATTGGCATCCCTGCCCCAAGTAATATCGGTCCAATAACATTCGATACGGCAGCTTCACAATATTATCTTGTCCTTGTGTTTCTGCTTGCAGTGATCTTGGTCATGTATCGGATTATCCATTCGTTAACAGGTAGAACGTATATGGCCATCAGGAATAGTGAGGACCTTGCTCAAACGATTGGAATATCAACGATGAAGAATAAACTGACGGCCTTTGTCCTTTCTGCATTTTTCGCAGGTTTGGCTGGAGCCCTGTATGCTTCATTCATTCGGTTTATTGGACCTGATATCGGCTCCACTTCTATTATGTTCGACCTGTTGATGTATCTCTTAGTCGGTGGAATTGGGACACTTTCGGGACCGTTGGTGGGAACGTTACTGCTCGTAATACTTTCGCAAAATCTGCAATTCCTTCAAGAGTATCGAATGTTGATCTTCGGACCTTTGCTTACAATAATCATCATCTTTTATCCACGTGGAATCGCCGGTGCCATCTTTGATTGGAAAATCAAGCGAAAAGATAAGAAGCCGCATGTGCTGAGAAACGATGTTCCTATCAAATTTGAGGAGGGATGAAAATGATTATTGAAACTAAGAATTTGACAAAGCGATTTGGCGGCTTAGCAGCAGTCAATAATGTAGATTTTTTGATTAAAAAAGGAAAAATCAATGCTATTATCGGACCGAATGGGGCGGGGAAATCCACTTTTTTCAACTTGATTAGCGGCTTTCATCGTCCAAGCTCTGGGACCGTCCTTTTTAAAGGAATTGATATTACCAAGCTTCCTGCTAATGCAATAGCAGGGCTTGGAATTTCAAGGACCTTCCAAACGACCAGCCTTTTTGATAAATCGACCGTTTTGGATAATGTCATTGTCGGACATAGACTGCGCACCAAATCGAATTTGGTAGACGCCATTCTAAATACAAAACGCTTAAAACGAGAGGAAGCGGCATGTCGGGATAAGGCTATGGAGGTGCTGGAGATTGTTGGATTAACGGATGTGGCTGACAAAATAGTCGCTAGTATTTCGCAGGAGGAAAAGAAGCGGACAGCAATCGCCCTTGCTCTTGCCACGGACCCGGAAATTATCTTTCTTGATGAACCTGCTGCTGGAATCAACCCGGATGAAACGGAAGGACTGACAGGTCTGATCAAGCAATTAAATCAATCCGGTCTTACGATTTGTTTAATCGAGCACAAAATGCATATGATCATGAGCTTGGCTGACCACATCATGGTCTTGAATTACGGAGAAAAAATTGCAGAGGGTACACCTAAGGAAATCCGGGGTAATGAAGCGGTGATTAAAGCCTATTTGGGAGGTAGTGCGAGTGCTTAAGTTAAGTAATGTTGCAGTCAGTTATGGAAGTTTTACTGCGATTAAACATGTGAATATCGAAGTTGCCAAAGGAGAGATTGTCGTTTTATTGGGTGCGAATGGAGCTGGTAAAAGTACGACTTTTCGTTCCATCAGCGGTATCAGTAAGCTGTCTCAAGGAGAAATTTATTTTCAAAATAGTCCTATAGGCGGTCAGGCCCCGGATAAGAATGTTCAAGCTGGAATTGTTCAGTGTGCCGAAGGACGTAAACTGTTTCCACAAATGACTGTTCAGGAAAATTTGAGGATGGGGGCATATGTGCATCGAAATAAAAAGGCGGAAATCAAGCATTCTTTGGAAAAAGTATATCATTTATTCCCGATTTTAAAAGAAAAGTATCATGATGATGCAGGAAGTCTGAGCGGTGGGCAACAGCAGATGCTTGCCATAGGAAGAGCATTAATGTCTAAGCCAAAGTTGTTGATGCTTGATGAGCCTTCGGTTGGACTCGCACCTTTGATTGTAGAACAGATGTTTAGGGTTATCGAAGAAATTAATCGGGAAGGAATCACCGTTCTACTTGCAGAACAGAATGCAAATGCTGCCCTCAGCATTGCAGATAAAGGTTATGTTTTTGAAAATGGAAAAATTGTCGTTCAAGGAACAGCGGGTGATTTATTGGCTAATGGTGAAGTACGGAAAGCGTATATTGGAGCATGAAAAAAAGAATGGGGGATATATTTATATGAAACAACTGAAAGTGTTATTTGTATTCATGCTACTAGTAGTAACTGCTTTGGTTGGCTGTAACAAGGGAGATAGCCCCGCATCAAGTAGTGGTAAAAAAGGTAAAAGTGGAAATGTCGTTAACATCGGTTTTAGTGGTCCGTTAAGCGGTGCTGCGGCATTGTATGGGAAACGAACTTTGAATGGTGTGGAAATGGCTGTCAATGAAATCAATGATGATGGCGGGTTTGAAGTAGATGGGGAAAAATACACGCTTAATCTCGTTTCTTTGGATGATAAATACTTACCGAATGAAACAGGTTCGAATGCTAAACGCTTAATTCAGGAATATAATACACCGATTATTTTTACTCCGCATAGCGGCGGTGTCCTGGCGCTGCAGGTTTTTAATGAACAAGAGAAGTTTATCATTGGAGCGTATACGAGTGAGCCTGCAGTTACTGAAAGCGGAAATTCATTAACCGTACGAATTCCACCGAATTATGAAGGATATATCGAACCGTTTACAACGTATGCAATGGAACATTTCGGTAAAAAAATTGCAGCTTTGCCAACCTCTTCTCAATACGGAAAAGACTGGACAGAAGCGGTTCTCCCTCATTGGAAAAAGCAAGGTGGTAAAGTCGTTTATAATTCGTCGATTGATTTTGCTAAAGAAACAGATTTCTTTACGATTGTTACGAATGCATTGAAAAAGGATCCTGATGTACTGTTTATCGGAGGTGCGTCTGAACCGACGGCAAAAGTAGCGAAGCAAGCTCGGGAGTTAGGATTTAAAGGCGGCTTTATTATTATGGATCAGGCGAAGCTGGATCAAATGAAGCCAATTGCAGGATCATATGAAACATTGGAAGGCTCAATCGGTGTCCTACCACTTATTAACTCGGATGAAGAAGCAGTGCCAGCTTTTATTGAGAAATATCAAAAAAAATATAAGGAAGATCCTAGCTCCGAAGTCGGTTTAAATTACATCGCGATGTATACTTTTGTGGAAGCGATGAAATCGGCAGGAAGTGTAGATGACGCCAAGGCGATTCGTAAACATATGCAGGACGGGCTGACGAATATTTCTGCTGAACAGAAAATTTACGATATCCCAACAATTGATGAGAATGGAGGATTCGCATCTACAATTGTCGTTGGAGCGGTTGAAGATGGAAAAGTAGTTCCCATTCGTTAAGGTAACAAAGACAGTTCTGTTTTCACGTGAAGTATCCCTGATAATCAAGTAAACAGTCATAAAAAACAGTAGCTAGAGTTCGGCGGAATTCTACAAGTGTGTATTGATATAGTAGATTGTTGTATTTCTTGGACGTGCACCGGAATCCTCCAGTTGAGGGATTCCAAGTACACGTTCCTTTTTTTGTTTCTTCCTTTCTTCCACAAATGTATCCATTACTAGGTCCTTTATGGTACTTTGGAGAAATGATTATTTTCTAGTAAAGGACCTGAACGATAGAAAAATAAAGTAAAAGCGACAATAGCAAAAAGTGAGTATCGTGTAATTGTTTCTCTTTAAACTCGGTAAAAGAGTTTTTTGAAAATGACGGATCCTTACTTCCCTAAGGACGATTGAGAAAGATTTTTATAAGAAAGTACGGTCTACTCTAGTGAGAGTGGCAAAAAAAGGATATGATAAGCATGGGTATTCTAGACGTGTAGGACCAGTAAGCAGTACAGCACCTAATGGTAACAAACAAGGAGAGCATATTTTTGAGTTATACGGTGACAATGGAAATGCCTACTTAAGATTCCATGTATTTAAAAACCAATCTGGAAATCCAACAAATTGGCATTATCATACAAAAGGTGATTGGAGTGATCATAAAGGGTTATTAAATTAAATCATGATTCATTACCGAAATGGGGATCGAAGTAAATGATAGACTATTTTTTATTAACCTTTGGTTGTAATCTTGATCATAGCAATATTGAATATTTAGTAAAAGAAAGGCTAGAACCTTATGTAAGACCAATAAAGAAAAACAACAAAATAGACCGACGAAAATAACAAAATAAGAAAAGATTCAACTATACATTTTATGTATGATGTGAATGATGTGAATGATAAAAAACATAGTGAAAATTTGTATTACATCAAAGATTATTATTTAACGGAAGCACAACTGCTAGGTTTTGAGCACTCTTTGCGAAAACTTAAAGGAAATCATATTTGGTGCAGGCCTAATACCAGAGGTCACTTTAATTTGAAAATTGAAGAAATCGAATATACTGGGCATATATATGTAACTGTTAATAATGATAAAGAGATACGTTTATTGGACAGGGAAGTGTTAAATTCATTAAGAGGGCAGATTCATTTAGTCCCTGAAAAAGATCAATGGATAGAATTCCCAAGAAGTCTGACAGAAGAGGGAAAAGATAAAAAGGACACTAAATTGGATAGAAGAAAGTCTGATTAAAGTTGGAAAAATGTAACGATAATTCATTTATCATTTAACAAAGCATTTTTCATAAATAGAGGGGGTTATTCATAAAATAAGGATGAATATAAACTAAATAAATGATTCTAGTAAGCACTTTTTTAATAGGTGTGCTTATTTTTATTTATTTTAATCAATAGTGAAGAACCAATACATATCCACCAATCTCTTCAAAAAAACCACTAATACAATTACCTAACTTACCTCAACAATTCAATTTAACTACAAGCCTTCTCAGCAACAATGAACCCAATATGAAATGAAATTCAAAGGCAGTTCAAATCATGTTTCTCGATTTCATTTATAAGCAGCCATACTAATTCAGTATGGCTGCTACTATTCCCGTTTTGTTTTCTCGGGATGTTATGGGTAGATAGTGTTTTATAACTCTTTATATTTCTTTAAGCTCTTCAATTTCGACTTCTGACCTTTCCTCTAATGGTCCTCTTAGATGTACAGTAGCTGTTCTTCCATCTTCATTTACATTATCAATCCAAACTGAAGTGCCATTATATCTAACCTCAATGTCAGATGGTGAAGAAAGAATCTGTTTTACACGATTAACATCCACATAAATCCCTCCCTTATTATTTGTCTAATTATTATTTGAAAAGGTAAAAGATTTTATACTTTTTTTAAAAGGTATGCAAATGATCATCTAATAACACCGTCTACAATATAAGAAAATTCCGAAGTACTCATAAGAGTAGATACTGTGCTATCAAAAAAGTTTATCCTCTAAGAATCCATCTGATGGCTGGTGGTGTTACATACGCCATAATATGACGTGGTAAGCGTTCTTTTGAAATAATAGAATGATTTTATGAAATTAGGCATTAAAAAGTAATATAATACCAAACTTACAAAAAAAATCTTGTTATTTAGTAATGAAAGCGCTACCAATGAATATAATATGAAATATAATTTCAAGATTATTGAGAATAAATTGAAATTATATTTAAGTAATTGATAATAGGAGGATTTATTTGTCTATGGAAGAACAACTGCGTTCATTAACGACTGAATTACGCAATGAAGGGACCATGAACATCGACAGTGTAAATACACTGGAAATTATTACTGCTATTAACAACGAAGATTTAAAAGTGGCAGTAGCCATACAGGAGGTTTTATCAGATATTAAAACGGCTGTTGAATTTGCATATGAATCGTTAATGAAAGGAGGAAGACTCATCTACATTGGGGCTGGAACGAGCGGTAGACTTGGTGTTCTTGATGCCGTGGAATGTCCACCGACTTTCAGCACATCACCGGATAAGGTGCTGGGAATAATGGCTGGAGGGGAAAAGGCATTTGTTCGAGCAATTGAAGGAGCAGAGGATAAAGAAGAGTTTGGGGAAAGAGATTTAAAAAACGTAGATCTTACAGCTAATGATACGGTTATCGGCATTGCAGCAAGCGGTCGTACTCCTTATGTGAAAGGAGCTTTACATTATGCAAGAAAGGTAGGAGCAAAAACGGTGGCCTTATCGTGCAATAAAAGCTCCATTATCACGGAAGTCGCTAATATTGGAATTGAAGTTGAGGTCGGACCTGAAGTTGTAACAGGGTCTACGAGAATGAAAGCGGCAACTGCACATAAAATGGTACTTAATATGATCTCAACAGCTACCATGATTAGAATGGGAAAAGTGTATGAAAATCTGATGGTTGATGTAAATGTGAGCAATCAAAAACTGAAGGATCGTGCAATAAGCATTATACAAACTGTCACGAATGTTGAATATGATTTTGCGATGAAAATGCTCGAAAAAGCGAATAATCAAGTTAAAACTGCGATTGTAATGATAAAGGCTTCAACAAATTATGATCAAGCAACGGAGTTACTAGAACTAGCGGATGGAGATGTCAGAAAAGCCATCTCGATGCGCGAGGATTAAGGAGAGAAAGCAATGGCTACAGGAGGATTATCCATTATACAGACGATGCTAAGCAAGCTTCCACAATCAGAACAAAAACTAGCAGAATATATCCTGCAGAATCCTCATGAGGTAGTGAATAGCACTGTACAGGAGTTGAGCTCATCTGCCCATACAAGCGGGGCTGCTGTGATAAGGTTGTGCAAATCTCTCGGTTTGAAAG
This sequence comes from Peribacillus sp. NPDC096540, assembly GCF_050278525.1. NCBI lineage: Bacteria > Bacillati > Bacillota > Bacilli > Caryophanales > Bacillaceae > Peribacillus > Peribacillus sp. NPDC096540. The sequence continues at coordinate 17,745 of NZ_JBNNTG010000022.1, forward strand.
GATTTCAAGATTTGAAAATGCGAATTGCTGGTGATTTGATGAAGTCTGTTGAACAGGGCTACCGAGATATTGAGCCTTCAGAATCACTGTATCGAATTGTTGATAAAACAACTAGTAATACGATTCAGATTATTCGTGACACTTCTGAAATTATCGATCACGATAATCTCAAAAATGCGATTAAATTGCTGCTGAACGCTAAAACTGTTCACTTTTGTGGAGTGGGGGCTTCGAATATTGTTGCGGCAGACGCTCAGCAAAAACTGCTTCGAATCAACAAAGGGGCAACTGCTTTTACTGATATGCATTTAGTTGCAACTCTGATTGCCAATGCGGATGAAAATGATATCGTTTTTGCTATTTCATCCTCAGGAGAAACACCTGAAGTTGTCAATATATTAAAGCTTGCTAAAGATCGAGGAGTCAAAACGATCGGCCTGACTCATTTTGGTCAAACAACGGTATCTTCTTTGTGTGACACATCGCTGTATACATCCTTTTCAAATGAAGCTCCGTTTAGAAGTGCTGCAACATCTTCCCGATTGGCACAGTTATATATGATTGATATTTTATTTTTAGGAATGGCGTCAGAACAGTACGAAGAGACTGTCCAATATATTGATAACACACGGGCAGCCATCCAATCGATGACAGATCATTATAAATGAACATTCATTTGGAGATTTTGACAAAGGGGGCTTTTGAATGGGTAAGGGGGATAAGCACGCCGATTTAGCACGAGAATTATTAGAAAAGTTAGGTGGGGCATCAAATGTTGCAGGATCTGCACATTGTATGACCAGGCTGCGGGTATCACCAATCGATCGTTCAAAAGTAAACATGGATGAAATTAAAAAAACGGAAGGCGTTCTTGGTGTTATCGAAGAAGAAACGATTCAAATCGTTCTAGGTCCAGGAGTAGTGAACAAGGTGTACGCTGAATTTGAAAAGCTTCTCGCATCTTCTGGAGATTTTAATTTAAAAGAAACTGCTTCCAAGAACAAATCAGAGATTGATAGGAAAAATGCAAAACCTTTTAAACTATTTTTACGTAGAATTGCGAGTATCTTTATCCCGTTAATTCCTGCATTAGTAGCTTCAGGTTTGATTACAGGGATTACAAAAGCGGTCGTTCAAGCGGGCTGGCTTGCGGGAGATTCACAATTAGCCATTATTTTAACTGTTATCGGATCTGGATTATTTGCTTACCTTGGGATTTTAGTTGGGACGAATGCGGCAAAGGAATACGGGGGATCACCTGCACTTGGTGCATTGGCTGGTATCTTGGTTATCAATCCGGCAGTCGGCGACATTTCATTATTTGGTGAAAACTTGCTCCCAGGACGTGGAGGGTTAATTGGAGTCCTTTTTGCCGCGATTTTTATAGCATTGGTAGAAAAGCAGGTAAGGAAATTCATTCCTCAATCACTGGATATAATTTTGACTCCAACCATCGCTTTACTTATTACAGGGATAGTCACTTACATTGTTTTTATGCCGGTAGGAGGATTTTTATCGGATACGATTACTACAGGTTTATTAAATGTATTAGATTTCGGTGGAGTTGTAGCTGGATTTGTGCTTGGAGCAACATTCCTACCGCTAGTCATAACTGGTCTGCATCAAGGTTTAACACCTGTTCATCTTGAATTGATCAACGCGATTGGAGACGATCCTCTGCTTCCCATTTTGGCAATGGGTGGAGCCGGCCAAGTAGGTGCGGCATTCGCCATCTATTTCAAAACGAAGAAAGCAAGCCTAAAGCGAGCGATAGGAGGAGGTCTTCCATCAGGAATGCTTGGTATCGGCGAACCTCTTATATTTGGAGTGACATTACCACTCGGTCGTCCTTTCTTAACGGCATGTCTAGGGGCAGGGGTAGGAGGCGCATTTCAAGCTCACTTCGGAATTGCGACCACTGCAATCGGTGTATCTGGATTACCACTTACCTTTTTAGTTCATCCAAACCAAATTGTGCTTTTCTTGGCAGGGTTATTCATTTCCTACGGAGCAGGATTTATTTTTACGTACTTATTTGGATTTAAAGATGAAATGGCGGCTGAATTCAAGTGATTGGAATCTCTTTTTATCTACAAGACCCAGATGCAGAAACACAAATCATTCATGCAGCAAACTTAGGTGTGAAGCGAGCATTTACCTCGCTTCATATTCCTGAAGAAAAAGGTGATCACGTACAAAGAATGGTTGAACTATTAAAGCTTGTAGAGTCATATGAAATGGAAATCCATGCAGATGTCTCATTAAACACGCTTAATCATTTAGGAATTAGCAAGTTTGAAGAATTATCCTCATTAGGGGTTAAGGGAATTCGCTTGGATGATGGGTTTGACTATGAAACGATAAGATCTTTATCTGAGGTATTTTCTCTTTCACTAAACGCAAGTACGTTAAAGGAAGATGAACTAAAGGCTGTACTTGGGAGCGGAATAAAACCTGATAGACTCATAGCCTGGCATAACTTCTATCCAAGGCGTGAAACGGGTCTCCAGGAAGAATTTTTTCAAAAACAAAATCGAATGTTCAAGAAATATGGGATACCTATTGTTGCTTTTATCCCGGGTTCTGGAAGTAAGCGAGGACCCCTTCATGATGGACTTCCGACGCTTGAAAAACACAGGTTTATGAATCCTTTTGCAGCCGGAGTTGAACTGTTTCAGCATGTGAATGGAGTATTTATTGGAGATCAAGGTGTGGAAAACGATTTGATTGAGAACCTATCCGCCTTTAGTAATCAGAATATTCTATCTATACGCGTGAAGTCTTCCGTTTTGCAAAGCGGTATTTACCATTTACGACCAGATGTTTCAAGGGATGTATATCGGCTGCAACATACCCGTGTCACAACACAAGTTAAACCGCAAAATACTGTCGAACGATGCCTTGGTTCCATTACGATGGACAATGATGAATATGGGCGCTATCGGGGAGAAATCCAAATTTGCAGGCGAGATTTAGAAGCAAATAATCGAGTCAATGTGATAGGGCAAGTCATAGAAGAAGATCTTCCTTTGTTAGCACTTCTGGAACCTGGTCAAACCGTAAAGCTAAAATGTGAAGAATAATATATATAGATTTAGAAATACACGGAAAATAGATGAGTATTTCACTCACTTCAGTACTTACACTCTATTACACTCATGAACTGAAGCCCTTGCTCACGAAGTGTTAAATAGCAACTGTAATTGTTGGTAACGATTCAACAATAGGATTTTCTGTCATTAAGAAAGCTGAGATCCCAGAAAAAGAGCTGAATTTTCCTTGGAGAATAAAAAAGTGAATGAGAAATTGAAAAAGGTGGCCACTGGATTTCAAGGTGCTGCCTTTATTGTCATAAGAGTGTGGAAATTTGTAAAAAACGATCATACCGCTAACAACATTCAGTACACATCATGACACACTTAAGAAGCATTGAAGATACATGAGGATACACTGACTTCTTTAAACAGATATTGATTAAAACTCTTGGGAACCTTTTTACCCACTACTGCTAAGGAAGCCTTTTGAGTTTAAAAAGTAAAAAGGAGGATGCCACAATGAATAAAAAAATATGGGCACCTGCTGGGTTAGCTATTTCCTTGGCTTTATCCACTCTTGGTGGAGTTACCTCAGCAAGGGAGTTTGCGGAAGAAAAAACAGTGCCGGATGTTCAGACAATCGTAGAAAATATGTCCATTGAGGAGAAAGTCGGTCAAATGCTCATGCCAGATTTTCGTAATTGGCAAGAACAAGGAGAAAGTAAAGCAACAGGTTTTATAGAAATGAACTCAGAAGTTGAAAGCATCATTGAAAAATATCATTTAGGCGGAGTGATCTTGTTTGCTGAAAATGTTGTAGATACTGAGCAAACGGTACGGCTGACAGATGGTTTACAGAATGCGAGCAAGGATCTTCCACTATTTATAACTATTGATCAGGAAGGAGGCATCGTAACTCGCCTTCAAACAGGAACGAATCTTCCAGGAAATATGGCACTGGGTGCAACAAGAAATAAGGATTACGCCTATCAGTCTGGAGAAATCATCGGCAAGGAATTGTCCTCTCTTGGTATAAATGTAAATTTTGGACCGGCTGTTGATGTCAATAATAACCCTGACAATCCAGTTATTGGCGTCCGTTCCTTCAGTTCTGATCCAGACCTTGTATCAAAACTTGGGATTCAAACCATAAAAGGATTGCAAAGTCAGAATATGATAGCAACGACTAAGCATTTCCCTGGTCATGGAGATACGGCGGTTGATAGTCATTATGGTCTTCCTCTTGTTTCGCATAATAAAGAGCGCTTACGTTCTATAGAGTTAGTTCCTTTTCAAAAGGCAATCGATGCTGGAGTAGATATGATGATGACCGCACATGTTCAATTTCCTGCATTCGATGATACTACTTATATCAGTAAAAAAGACGGACAAGAAATCATGGTCCCGGCAACACTGTCACAGAAGGTCATTACTGGTCTTTTACGTGAAGAAATGGGATTTGATGGCGTAGTGGTTACAGATGCATTGAATATGAAAGCCATTGCGGACAATTTCGGACAAGAAGATGCTGTTGTTTTGGCCTTGAAATCGGGTGTAGATATTGCATTGATGCCTGCACAAGTAAACTCGCTTCAAATGGAAAAGAATATAACCACTGTATTCGATGCAGTGAAGGAAGCCGTGGAAAGTGGTGAAATTCCGCTTGATCAAGTCAATCGTTCTGTAACAAGAATACTTGAGCTAAAAGTGAAAAGAGGGATTCTAAAGCCGGGAAAAGAGGCTGCCGACACCCCAATTGATAAAAAAATATTAAGGGCTCTTCAAGTGGTCGGTAATAAAAATCATTTGAAAAAAGAAAGGGAAATCGCGGAGGATGCAATCACTCTTTTGAAAAATGAAGATAAAACATTGCCCTTCAAACCTAAGAAAAATGAAAATATTTTAGTTCTTGCTCCTTTTGCCGATCAGGTTGAAGCTATGTCAAGGAGCATCAATGAATTAGTTGATCAAAAGAGAATAAAGAAAGTCCAAGTAAAAGGTATGAGTTTTTCAGAAAAGTCATTCACTAGTGAAGTGGCAAGACTCATTGATGAAGCCGACTATGTCATTACTGGGTCCTATATTGTTAAAAACGATCCGGCTGTAAATGATGGAGTAATTGATGACAGCGTTCAAGATTCAAGCAAGTGGGCAACAGCCTTTCCAAGAGCAGCCATGAAATATGCACAGAAAAAAGATAAAGGGTTTGTGTTAATGAGTTTAAGAAACCCTTATGATGTTGCCAATTTTGAAGAAGCAAAAGCCGTGATGGCTGTATACGGATTTAAAGGATATTCAAATGGACGGTATAGGCAGCCAAATATACCGGCAGGCATCGCGACGATCTTTGGAGAATCAAAACCAAGGGGGACGTTACCAGTGGATATTCCTTCCGTGACAAAACCATCCGAAAGCCTATATAAATTTGGGTATGGATTAGATATTAAATCTGGCAAGCCTATTAAAAAGTAGAGGGGAAACACAATGAAAAGAATTCTTATTATATTCACCATTTGTCTGTTGGCCTTTAATATAGTTTCCTCTAAAAGTGTTACTGCCGATAAGGAAAAGAAAAAACAAAAGGTCAGGCCTGGTATTGAGGTTCTTTTAAAAGATGAGAAAGATGTACTTAAAGGAAAAAAGGTGGGGTTGATTACAAATCCAACAGGAATCGATTCCAAATTAACGAGCATCGTTGATCTGCTGTATGACGATCCGGATATTGAATTAACTGCGTTATATGGACCCGAACATGGAGTTCGTGGAGATGCACAGGCAGGGGCAAGCGTTGAATTTTATATAGATGAAAAAACAGGATTGCCCGTTTATAGCTTGTACGGTAAAACGAAAAAGCCAACTCCTGAAATGTTAGAAGGTGTAGAGGCACTTGTCTTTGATATCCAAGATGTCGGAACGCGTTATTACACCTATATTTATACGATGGCTTATGCAATGGAAGCCGCGAAAGAAAATAACATCCCGTTTATCGTGTTAGACAGGCCGAATCCGCAAGGGGGGATATCAGTAGATGGACCAGTACTTGAACCGGAATTCTCCTCATTTGTTGGTTTGTATCCGATTCCGCTTAAACATGGGATGGCAGTCGGCGAACTCGCTGTTTTGTTTAATAAAGAGTTTAAAATTGGTGCAGATTTAAAGGTCATTAAAATGAAAGGCTGGAAGCGCTCGATGGATTATGACGAAACTGGGCTTCCATTTGTCTTGCCATCGCCAAATATGCCAACAGTGTCCACTACATTTGTATATCCAGCTACAGGGTTAATTGAGGGAACAAATGTCTCGGAAGGCAGAGGGACGACTAAGCCATTCGAATTAATCGGTGCACCGTATATCAACAGCGATGAACTTGCCGGAAAATTAAATGCACTACGTTTGCCCGGTGTGAAATTTAGGGCTGCCTCTTTTACACCTTCTTTTTCAAAGTATGCAGGTAAACTTAGCCATGGAGTTGAAATCTATGTAACGGATCGTGATGAATTTAGGGCTGTACCAACTGGACTGCACATTATAAAGACCATTCATGATCTTTATCCAGATGATTTCGAATTTCTCGCAGCCAATAATTTCAGTCTATTAATAGGTAATGACTGGGTGAGAACGATGATTGAAGAAGGCTCATCTGTTAATGAAATTATGAAAGTATATCAGCCAGAGCAAGATGCTTTCAAAAAGGTTCGCGCACAGTATTTACTCTATAAATAACCGGAGGAAATTAGAAAAGTCTGTAAGTCTTGGTTAATCTCACTTTAAAGACGTTCTCGATAAGCACGTGTTTCAACCAAAAAGACTGTAGGCAAAAGCGGTTATATCTATTTGTTAAAACAAAGTGGATTGGAACGGATGGTGCGAGACTCCTGCGGGAAAAGCGCGTCCAAGGGAGACCCCGCAGGCGCAAAAGGCGCCGAGGAGGCTCCCGGACCGCCCGCGGAAAGCGAGTGCCTGAAGTGGAAAGTAACATTCCAATTTTACAACCCCTCAAAAAAACTGTAGACAAACTCAATTATTTATCGAGTTTGTCTACAGTCTGAGAAAAGTCTGTAAGGACTTTTCTCTTTTTTTATAAGAATTAAAGGGGCATAACGTAAAGAATTTCCTGGAAATAGACAGTTTATAAAAGAAATAAAGTTCTAAAAAAGAAGGAACCGCTGTCTAATAGGTGTATAGGGTTATCCTAAATTAATAACTGTCAGGGGGGAAGCGGGATGAAAAAATATCTTCAAAAAATTGGCCGTTCATTGATGTTGCCAGTAGCCGTATTGCCGGCAGCTGCCATTTTAATGGGGATTGGTTATTGGATAGATCCAGCAGGATGGGGAGAGGGAAGTCCGATAGCGGCTTTCTTAATTAAAGCTGGTTCTTCCATCATTGACAATATGTCTATCTTGTTTGCTGTCGGGGTTGCATTGGGGATGTCGAAAGGAAAAGATGGATCAGCCGCTTTGAGTGGGCTGGTAGCCTATCTAGTCGTAACGACATTGCTTGCCACAGAATCAGTAGCTATGCTGCAAGGTATTGATGCAGAAAGTGTAAATCCAGCATTTGAGAAAATAGAAAATCAATTTGTCGGAATTCTCTCGGGCCTTATAGCTGCTGCTATGTATAATCGGTTTAGTAAGGTCGAGCTGCCGGATGCCCTCGCTTTCTTTAGTGGTAAACGGCTGGTCCCCATACTGACTGCGGTTATTATGTTACTAGTTTCCCTTATATTATTTTTTGTATGGCCGCTCATCTACTCTTGGTTAGTTAATTTCGGTGAAGCGATAAGTGGATTAGGTGCTGCAGGTGCAGGGTTATATGGATTCTTCAATCGGTTATTGATACCAACGGGTTTACATCATGCATTAAACTCCGTGTTCTGGTTTGATGTAATTGGACTTAACGATATCGGTAATTTCTGGGCAGGAACTGGAACAAAAGGAACTACAGGCATGTATCAAGCCGGATTCTTCCCTGTCATGATGTTCGGATTGCCTGCCGCGGCACTTGCTATGTATCATTCAGCAAAATCTAAGAAGAAAAAACAAGTGGCGTCATTAATGCTCGCTGCAGGATTTGCTTCATTTTTTACAGGAGTTACAGAACCCCTTGAATTTGCCTTCATGTTTGTAGCACCTGCACTTTTTGTTGTTCATGCTTTATTAACAGGAATTTCGTTAGCCATTGCTGCATCTTTCCAATGGACAGCAGGTTTTGGTTTTAGTGCAGGCTTTGTTGACTTTGTTTTAAGTTCAAGATTGCCATTAGCAAATGAACCTTTTATGCTCCTTCTTCAAGGGCTGGCTTTTGCTGTCATTTACTATTTCTTATTCCGCTTCTTGATCGCAAAGTTTAACTTAATGACTCCAGGGAGGGAAGATGATACAGATGAAGATCTTAATGTTGGAGGAGCACAGACTAAAGCAAGCAACCATGCTGAGTCAACAGGAAGTAAATTCTTTGGGATGGCTACAGCGATTTATGAAGCCTTAGGTGGAGACGATAACGTAATGTCTGTTGACAACTGTGTAACCCGTTTGAGAGTTGAAGTAAAGAATATGGAAGCTGTTGATCAAAATAAAATTAAATCAACAGGTGTCGCGGGAATTAATATTGTTGGTCCACAAAGCATTCAAGTCGTTGTGGGTACACAGGTACAATTCGTAGCGGATGAAATTGAAAAGATTCGTAGACAATAGAGCTCCCATAATTTGTTGTTCGAGGAATCCTTCATCTTTTATTTAGAAATAGGTTACTTGCGAGATTATTAGACAAGGATTATACTCAACGATCAGGAATGAGATCCTGTTCCATACCTGATCGTTGAGATTATTATGCGAAAGCGCTGTAGTAACGTTTTATCAAGCATGAGAACACTTTATCAAAAACCTTTATTTTGGCTTTTTTTATGAACACTTGATTGAAATTAGAATAAAACAAATCAATGTTCTATAATATATTAAGGATATTTGTTTGGAGGGTATTGGATGACGTTCGGAGAATTAATAACAGAGAATAATTTAATCTCACATAAAATCATTTGAAAGAATTCTTTATTCATTCTCTTGCGTAATTTTCAGCTAAAGATAGCTTCAATTACCGAAAAACCTCACCAGATCTAACTCCACTCCCTTATACCGCACTCATAAGCCTGATGCTAAACCAAATTCAAATGTGCTTATTAAATGATCTATATTTTAAGCAAAGTTATCTTTGTAAAATATTTATAAAATCCCTTAGTATAGGAGAGATTCTATTGTACCAACCAAAAACCAAAGAAACTGACAGCAGTGTTATCGAATTTATTGAAAATGTCGACAGCCCCAAAAAGCGTGAAGATGCGTATCAATTATTAGATATTTTTACTGAAACGACGGGTTTTATAGCAAAGATGTGGGGACCGAGTATTATTGGATTCGGTACATATCATTATAAATATGAATCTGGTCATGAAGGTGATGCTCCTCTTGTAGGTTTTTCACCTCGAAAAGCAAAAATAAGTTTGTATTTTGCTACGGGTGACACAAAACGAGAGGAATTATTAAAGGACTTTGGAAAACATACTTCCGGAAAAAGTTGTGTGTACATAAATAAAGTAGCAGATATTGATCTTAATGTTTTAAAAGATTTAATTAACCAATCTGTAAAATTTTTGAGAGAAACCTATCCGAATAATTAGAGTGAAAGTATATGGATGATTATCCTTTAATTGTTTCAGAAGATAAAGAAAGTGAGAGGGAGCAGAATGAGAAAAATTAAAGTGGGTATAGTTGGATACGGACTTTCAGGTGCTACATTTCACGCGCCTTTGCTAAGTGTTTTAGAGCAATTTGAAATAGCGAAAGTAGTAAGCTCCAAAAAGGAAAAAGTGCAGCAGGATTTGAAGCACGTGGCAGTAGTAAGTAGCTTAGAAGAAGTTTTAGAAGATGCAGCGATTGAATTAGTAGTTATTACGACACCAAGCGGCTTGCATTATGAAATGGCTAAACAGAGTTTACTTGCTGGAAAACATGTTATCTTGGAAAAGCCGATGGTAGTAGAAACATGGGAGGCAGAGGAGCTCATACAGATAGCTGAGGAAAAGGAGCTGCTTTTAAGTATATATCATAACAGAAGATGGGATAATGATTTTTTGACAATTAAAAAGCTTATAAATGATGGTGTGCTTGGAGACATCAATACATATCAGGTCCATTATGATCGCTTTAGACCGGTGGTTAGAGATAGGTGGAGAGAAAAGGAAGGTCCAGGAGCAGGCATGCTATATGATTTAGGCTCACATCTAATTGATCAAGCCTTACATTTATTTGGTTGGCCACAATTCGTATGGGCAGATGTTTTTGCGCAGAGAGAGAATGCAGAAACGGATGATTATTTTCATGTTATTTTAGGGTACGACAAGCTACGGGTGATATTGCATTCAGGTTCCATCGTCCCGATTAATGGACCGCGGTTTCAGGTACATGGAAGTAAAGGAACTTTTATTAAATACGGGCTTGATGGACAAGAGGCTGCGCTAAGTGAGGGGAAAAAGCCTGTAGATAACACTTGGGGTGCAGATAATCCCCAATTTTATGGTCAGCTGGTTACGATTGATGAAGAAAAAGAAAAACATGAAACAATTCAAACTATACATGGTTCTTATTTAACATATTATAAAGAAATTGCTGAAAGTATATTTGAGGGAAAAAAGGCTCCTGTAACTTCGGAAGAGGGGCTATCTGTCATCAAAATCATTGATGCAGCGCTTGAAAGCAGTCAAGGGAAAAAAGCTATATATGTTTAATGAGATACTTTGTTGTCACATTTGAATTCTTTTTTCCTCTTTTTGTATTAAAATGAAATGAGAAGATTTAAATAATAGGCAGCCTTGTTTTTCCAAACGGAATAAACAGGTTGCTTTTTACTGCTGTCGATAAAACAGGAACTCAAGGTTAGTTTCAAAGGTTTTTGATTTCCCTTCATATCACTATGAAGTTATATAAAGGGAAATCAATTTTGGGGAACATTTTACAAAGTGTATTAAATTATGGAGGTAATTATGAATTCTTATATTCAAGAACTGGTTAAAGTATATTCAAAACACACTGATGTGGAATATGCAGAATGGTCTAAAAAATATTTGAGGAACCAATTTGAATTTTTGGGGATTCGATCCCCTATTCGTCGGACATTAACTAAACAGTTTCTGAAGGAACACGGATTGCCAACGGAAAGTAATCGTAAAGATATCATTCTTATGCTTTGGGACCGCCCAGAAAGGGAATACCAAAAGGCAGCCCTTGATATTCTTGAAAAGGAAAAAAAGAACCTCTGCCCTGAGGATATGCCTTGGTTAGTCAATTTGATTGTAAGTAAGTCATGGTGGGATACAGTAGATGTACTTTCTCCTCATGTTATGGGCTATATGTTTTCAACTTATCCTAAACTCATTCCTCAATACTCCGATTTGTGGATTGAAGATGAGAATATTTGGTTGCAAAGATCAGCGATATTATATCAACTACACTACAAAGGCGGAACGGATGAAGAACGTCTATTCCGTTACATAATAAGACGAGCAAATAGCGATGAATTCTTTGTTCAAAAGGCAATTGGTTGGGTGTTACGTGAATATGCAAAAACTAACCCCGAGAGCGTGAAATCATTTGTTTTAAATCACCAATTAAAACCTCTTAGCAAGAGAGAAGCGCTAAAACATCTAGCTTAATATGGGGTATTTTTGAATAATGAGAGACTTCAAAGGTGAGGAGCTTCCCTTATTTTCAATAATATCTAATAAATTTAACAATACCCCGAATAGTTGCCACTATTCGGGGTATTGTTAAAAGTATATACATTATCTTTTATCGTAGCTCTACGATAATGCCTTCGCATGAAGGGATCTCTTTTGCCAAGCCATTGTAATCATTAAAGTTAGGATCAAGAGTAAGAGGCCTAAAATGAAAGGATAGGTAATTTGAACGTCATACATCAATCCGGCAAGAGTGGGTCCAAGCACATTTCCAATGCTCATATATGCATTATTCATACCCATCGCAAATCCCTGCTCATTCCCCGCCATCTTAGAAATCAGTGTGTTTAAGACTGGTCGAAGGATGGAGGTAGAAAGGAAGATGATGAGAGAGATTCCAAAGAAAATTAGGTAACTTGAAGCAAAAAGCGAAAGAAGGAATCCAATGGCTGCGACGCTAATAAAGATAATTAGCACACTTACCTCCCCAAAACGACGAACAATCCGGTCAACAACAAAGAGTTGAACGATTACGCTGACGATACCGGTAGCTGTAACCATTGTTGCGATGTCCTTAGGTGTTGAATTAAATTGATTGTCAAGATAAAGGCCGATAACAGATTCATATGCCATTAATCCAAAGCTCATCACAAGTGTAATGATAAGAGGAATGAAATAAGGCATTTTCACAGACAAGGCAATTTTACGAACCATCGATTCGTTATTTGCCATGTCCATAGCTTGTGAAGCTTGTTTCGTTTCGCTTTCCTTTAAAACAAAAATAGAAAATATTACTGCGACAAGTGATACTAGCGCAGAAATCAAAAATGGAAATTTTAAGCCGAAGTCAGCTAAAAATCCACCAATTCCTGGGCCAACAACAATCCCTAGGGACATGGCGGCAGATACTAAACTATTGCCTTTAGCCCGTTGATCGAAAGTGGTGATATCAGCAACATAAGCAAATATTGCTGGTACAAGCAAAGCAGCCCCAACCCCACCGACAACCCGAGAAGCATACAGTAGCCAAATGGAATTAACAGCATAAAAAATAAACATGGAAATAGTCAAACCAATTAATCCATATATAATCATTTTTCTACGACCAAATTGATCAGTCCATTTTCCGGCTATTGGCGAAAAGATAAGTTGGGCACCTGCGAAAATGGCAATCATTAGCCCAGCTGCAGTTCCACCTTGATTAATGGAAGCCAGGTATGCGGGTAAGATAGGAATAATAATACCGAAGCTTCCTATTGCTATAAACATATTGATCATAAGGATAATTATCTTTTTACGTTGTTCTGCTGACATAGACAGCCTCTCTTTCCCTTTTAAAAAATCAATAACCAATTTAATTCGCATGGTTAATTTTTTGACACGTTAATTATGTTATAGTTTTAGATAGATAGTTGTCAATAAGAAAGGATTGTCAAACATGTATTCTAGTGAATTATATAATTTACATTCAGCGATTAAAGAGCTTAGCGGTCTCTCACAAGAATTAATTGAACCGTTATTAGTTAAATATGATTTAACTTCTGTGCAATATCACGCATTACAATTAATTGTCTTAAAGGAATCCATAGCTGTTAAAAATGTTTCAAATCATTTGAAAATTAAGCCTGCAGCTGGGACAGCGTTAATTGACCGGCTTGAACGGAAGAATCTAATTGAAAGAGTTCACAGTGAGGATGATCGACGTGTCGTTTATATTAAATCCACCACAACTGGTAGAGAAACCTATCATTCTATCAATAAATGCTTCGCAAATATTTTTCAAGATTTTTATAGTGTTTTAAATGAAGATGAAACGCAACGACTTAAACAAATCGTGGGAAAACTAACCGAACATGTGTCATCACGTATAGAGAACAAACTATAGCAAAACATCAGAGGATAGTTGAAAGGTTTAGTAAAACTATAGGTCATCTCATCTGAAGCTTGTACAAGAAAAACCGCTATAAAAGCAGTGAATTTCGCAATAATCTCACTGCTTTAGCTATTTTATGAGATGTAAGCGGATGATCGGCGATCAATCCATTGTTTACTCCGAGTAGAAAAACATTTAAAACAAAAACCCTCTAGACTCTTCTTCACCTCTCATCTGCTTCTAGTTACAACTGAAACTTTTCCTTGCAGACTCATAACCTGTTACCTCTAAGAATTGATTACTATTAAGCTTATTGTAGCAATAGCGAAAAGAACCCCTTATAAATTGTTTTGTTAGTAGGTTTTCAAATAGAAAAGACTAGTATAAGATTCTCTTTAAAAGCTACTGATTTTTATTTGCTGACTGATTTGAAGTGAGTGGCTAACTATTTATGGAGATAATTTTTTTGTTTTGTCGGGTGAAATTTCTTAATTAGAACATTGACGAAACTAGTAGAGGTAAGTATACTGAATTTTACAAATATTCAAGCAAAAGAGATGTTAAAAAAAGGAGTTGTTTATGATGTTTTCCCCATTAACCCCAATGGACTGGAAACGTAGGGCTGTGAAATATTATCCGCATAAAGTGGCTGTCATTGATGAAGAGAAGGAGTTTACATATAAGGAATTTGGGCAGCGTGTAGATCAACTTTCTATGGCTTTAAATAAAGCAGGTATAGAAGAAGGTGACCATGTTGCAGTGATGTTGCCAAACACTCATTATATGTTGGAATGCTTCTATGGTATTTGTCAAATGGGTGCGGTAATGGTGCCTTTGAATTACCGTCTCTCAGCTGAGGACCTGGAGTATATTATCAGTCACAGTGATTCAAAAATGTTAATCGTCGATGAAGAATTTATTGCTCCGATTGAGAACATCGTTCATAAACTTGCCTTGGATAAAATCATTATCGTATCTGTCACAGGGCATAATACATCTTTAAATGGTATAGATTATGAGACCTTTATTCAACAAGCTAAAGATTTTGAAGCACAGCCAGAGGTTGTAATCGATGAAAATCAGCTTCTGACTTTAAATTATACGAGTGGAACGACTTCAAAACCAAAAGGGGTTATGTTAACGCATCGTGGAAATTACATTAACGCTGCAAATTTCATGTATCATCTTGGAGTAAAACATGGTGATGTGTATCTTCATACATTACCAATGTTTCACGCGAATGGGTGGGGTGGTGTTTGGGCGATTACGGCTGCTGGTGCTACTCATGTATGTTTAAGAAAAGTTGATCCTCCTCTTATTCTGGACTTATTTGAAAATCAAAATATTACATTGTTATGTGGAGCACCAACTGTCGTCAATATGCTTGTGAATGATCCGAAAGCAAAAGAGACCAATATCAAGATGCGCCTACGTATGGCGACAGCTGGTGCTCCTCCAGCTGCGGCTCTTATTCATAAAGCACAAGATATCCTTGGGTTAAATATGATTCATGTGTATGGATTAACAGAAACTTCACCTTTCATTCTTTATAATGAGTGGAAGAATGAATTTGAATCTAAATCGCTTGACGAACAAGCAACAATTAAGGCAAGACAAGGAATAGAATTGGTTTTTAACGGGGAAACAAAGGTTGTTAATCAAGATGGCGAAGAAGTCGCTTGGGATGGGAAGGAATTAGGAGAAATCATTACCCGCGGCAATGTTGTGATGGATGGATATTACAAGGATCCGGAAAAGACTGCCGAAGCAATAAGAGGTGGATGGTTTTATACTGGGGATTTGGCAGTAACCTATCCTGATGGATATATTGAAATACAAGACAGAGCTAAGGATTTAATCATTTCCGGAGGAGAAAATATTTCTTCTACAGAGGTTGAAGGGGTTTTGTATAAACATCCAGATGTATTGGAAGTGGCTGTTATTGCCGTTCCAGATGAGAAATGGGGAGAAACTCCTAAGGCAATCATTGTGCTGCATTCCAATGTGAATGTGACTGAAGAAGAAGTTATTAATTACTGCCGGTCTCATATGGCTCACTTTAAAGCACCTAGATTAGTAGAATTTGTGGAATCTTTACCAAAAACAGCTACGGGAAAACTGCAAAAATATCGTTTGAGAGAAATGCATTGGAAAGGATCGAAGAAGGTAAATTAAAGGCTTTCTCACTTGTTTTTCAGATAAACGGTTATTATCAACTGTTTGTAAATACTAAGATTTTAGTATGCAATATTGCGTTTTAAAAGGATCTTCTAATTGAAGATCCTTTCAGTTTGTAGACAAAAGGGGTTCGGAATTAAAACATTCCGAACCCCTTTTGAAATTTCCTTTGAATTTTGCTCAATATTCACGGTCAGTTGTACTTTGTTTAATTTCTTTGGTTTCTTCCTTATTAAGTTTATCTGGTGGAAAAAGTTTTTTATTATGGTTTTCACGGTCTTGATTTATTTCTTCTTGAAGTCGTCCTTGATACGCACGTGTTTCCTTGTGAACGATTTTCTTTTCAAATTTCCGCTTATTCGCACTGGCTTTCACATGTGTGGAATCGACAAATACGTGTTCTGCACTTATTAACTTTCTATCAGTGGCTGTCATTAAGATGCAATAGAAAATCTGTTCAAATAAGTCTGTATCTTTAAAGCGTCGCTCATAATTTTTCCCGAACGTTGAAAAATGAGGCACTTTATCACGGAAACCATAGCCTAAGAACCAACGGTAAGCCATATTTGTTTCAACTTCTTCAATCGTTTTACGCATTGAACGAATACCGAAGGTATATTGAATGAATGTCAGTTTAACTAAAATAACTGGATCAATACTTGGGCGTCCTACCTCTGAATACATATCTTTCACCAAGTCATATATGAATGAGAAGTCAATGGCGGCCTCAATTTTTCGAACCAAATGGTTCGCTGGCACCAGTTGATCTAAAGTAATCATTTCAAGTTGATCTCGCTGAATAGAATCATGTTTAGAAAGCATCCTCATCACCTCAAGTTTTAATACTTCCATTTTAAAACAAAAAAGACTGTAGGCAAAAGAGGTTCTATCTAAATGTTAAAACAAAGTTGATTAGAGGGAAGGTGCGAGACTCCTGCGGGAAAAGCGCGTCTAGGGGAGACCCCGCAGGCGCAAGCCGAGGAGGCTCCCGGACCGCCCGCGGAAAGCGAGTGCCTGGAGTGGAAATCAACGTTCAAATTGTACAAGCCATAAAAAAACTGTAGGCAAACTCGATTTTCATCGAGTTTGTCTACAGTCTGAGAAGGCGTCCTATTGGACGCCTCTTTTTTACTGTTATTATAGTTTTTCCACCCGAATGATGTCTGCAGTATTTTGTTTCTGGAACCCTGTCTTCTGCAATTTCACTGCCGTTCCTTCTGGTAAGTTAGTGAATATGATAGGAGTGACCGTAGACGGAGCATTCCGTTTTATGAATTCAAGATCGATTTCCAAAAGAGGTGTACCTTTTGTTACCCTTTGACCTTCTTGCACTAGAGGTGTGAAACCTTCTCCATTTAATTTAACTGTATCTAAGCCAAAATGGATCAGAATTTCCAGACCATTATTCATTTTCAATCCCAATGCATGATTTGTCGGGAAGATACTAAGTACTTCCCCATCGATTGGCGATACTAGCTTCCCGTTGACTGGCTCGATAGCAAAGCCGTCGCCCATCATTTTCATCGCAAACACTTGATCTGGAACTTGTTCGATCGGTAAAACGGCTCCTTCAATTGGAAGGACAAAATCATTGGCGCCGATAGCTTGGTTTTCTTCCACTCTATCCTCGACTGCTTGTGCAGATGGATCCATTTTCACTTGGCTTGGATTGACGTCATTTTTGACAAGTTGTTTCATTGCATTTGCAACGAATTCTACATTCGTTCCAACAATGACTTGCACACTCGATTTATTTAACTTCATAACGCCACGTGCACCATGTCTTTTTAATGCTACTTCATTCACATTTTCTGAATCGGCAACTTCTAGACGTAAGCGTGTTGCACAGTTATCAATTAGTTTGATATTTTCTTTCCCGCCAAGGTCTTGAATGAAAAGTGACCCCATATCGGTATATTTATCCCCTGTTTTCACAACAGTATCTTCTTCTACTTCTTCCTCATCGTCTTCACGGCCAGGTGTTTTTAAATCCATGATCTTGATGACGAAATAGAAAATCACGAAGTAAACTGCTGCGTATACTAAGCCAATCGGTATTAACCATAGTGGTTTTTGAGCAATTCCAAAGTTCAAGAAATAATCAATGGCTCCTGCCGAAAACCCAAAACCATGATGTATATCCAATATAACAGCGAGAGCCAATGAAATCCCAGTTAAAATGGCATGTATTACATATAATACTGGAGCAATGAACATAAACAGAAACTCAATTGGCTCAGTGATTCCTGTTAAAAAAGAAGTAAAAGCTAAACCAACCAGCATCCCCGTCACCAATTTACGTTTCTCTTTCTTAGCAGCTGCAATCATCGCTAAAGCTGCTGCTGGTAAACCAAACATCATGATAGGGAAAAAGCCTGTCATAAATGGCCCAGCAGTTGGATCACCTGCGAAGAAACGATTTATATCACCAGTTGCTCCATTGTATTCACCAAATACAAACCATACCATACTATTCAAGACGTGATGTAAACCTACTGGAAGCAATAAGCGATTCAATACGCCAAATACGCCTGCACCTAATGCTCCTGCACCTGTAATCCAGTCTCCAACGTTATTGATTACATCTTGAATTGGCGGCCATACAAAACCAAATATTCCTGCCAATATAATCATCGCTAACGATGTAATAATCGGAACAAATCGTTTCCCTGAAAAGAATCCAAGCCATTCAGGGAGTCTTATTTCAGAGTATCTATTATATAGGAAGGCAGCAACTATACCTGATATAATCCCGCCCAAAACAGCCATGTCGATATCTTTATTAATTGCTTGTGTACCATTCGTCAAAACAAAATAACCAACAAGACCAGCTAATGCGGCTGCACCGCTTCCGTCTTTAGATAATCCTATCGCTATACCTAAAGCGAACAGTATAGCAAGATTATCAAAAATCGCTTTTCCTGCGGCAGCCATAAATGCAATATCAAGTAAATCCGGTTGACCTAGGCGAAGCAATAAAGCCGCTGCTGGCAAAACAGCAATCGGTAACATTAGAGCTTTCCCAATTTTTTGTAAAAAATTTAACATCGAACTCATCTCCCTTGTTCCAAATTTCTTTTTTGATTCAGCAGCACGCCAAGACATATAAAGCGTTTTCATTTTTTAAAGTTTCGATACAATGAAATTATACTAGCATATAAAACATATAGATGTCTATACCAATTCTCTTGAAAATATACTATATTCTTCGAAAATAAAGCAAAAACATCATTTTTATACCCTTTACTCCTCAACTGGTCTAGACAACTATTAATAAAAGCGATAAAATGAGGGCAAAATATATGAGACCAATTCACAATTCATGACTCATTCATTAAGTTTTACTTTCATAAAGGAGATTATGTATGAAAACATTCATTATTAATAATCTAATAGTTTATAACGAAAAGGAAACATACAAAAATGGGTACATTAAAGTCGTCGACGGAAAAATTGCCGAAGTAGGTCCAGTCAACCAATACAAACATGACGATGATGTTAAAGTAATTACTCTTTCACCGGATTATCAGGTAATTCCAGGTGCCATCGATATTCATATTCACGGGGCATCCAATGCTGATGCAATGGATGCCACATTCGAAGCTTTATCTACAATGGCAGAAACTCTTCCAAAAGAAGGAACCACCAGCTTTCTGGCCACTACAATGACTCAATCGACAGATGCCATTGAATCAGCACTCTTTAATGCTGGTCAATATATCGGAAATCAAACACAGGATCACGCTGAAATAGTCGGAATTCATTTAGAAGGTCCTTTCATTTCACCAGCACGTAAGGGAGCACAGCCTGCAGAGTATATCGTTGATCCTGATGTCCCCCTATTTAAAAGATGGCAGGAAATTGCCCAAAATCAGATCAAGCTTGTAACGCTTGCACCTGAACAACCAGACGGATTAGATCTTGCAGCTCATTTAAAGGAGACAGGCGTCGTCGCTTCCATTGGACATTCAGATGCAACGTATGACCAAATAGGTGAAGCGATTTCTGCAGGGGCTACTCACGTCACGCATCTTTATAATGGGATGCGGGGTCTTCATCACCGCGAGCCTGGTGTATTAGGTGCTGCTTATCTTCGAGACGAGCTGTTTGTTGAACTCATTGCTGATGGCATTCACTGCCGACCGGAAATGGTGAAGTTAGCTTATAACCAAATTACCAGTGACCGGATGATCTTGATAACGGACTCGCTACGTGCCAAATGGCTTGAAAAGGGTACCTATGATTTAGGTGGTCAGCCCGTGTATGTTAACGAAACGACAGCAACGCTTTCAAATGGAACACTCGCAGGCAGTATATTGAAAATGAACGATGCCATTAAGAACACCTTGCAATATACAGGTTGTTCCATGACTGACATTATTAAAATGACGGCAGAAAATCCTGCCAAACAGCTCCAGATTTTTGACAGAAAAGGCAGCATCCAAGTTGGTAAAGACGCCGACCTTGTTATATTAAATGAACGATTGGATGTTGAAATGACGTTCTGTAAAGGTAAATTAGCATTTAAAAAGGAGAATGTATAATGAATATTATTAAAGTACAGGATTACAAAGAAATGAGTCAGTCAGCTGCAAAAATAATCATTCAAAAAGTTAAAGAGAATTCGAAAATCAAGCTCGGTCTTGCAACAGGCGGGACGCCAAAAGGGACGTACGATGCTCTAATTGAAGATCACATGCAAAATAATACTTCGTATGAAAACGTAACATCATTTAATCTTGATGAGTACATCGGCTTAGATTCAAATGATCCAAACAGTTATCATTATTATATGGACCAATCATTATTCGCTCATATTAATATAAATAAAGAACAAACTTATCTTCCAAATGGTACAGCAGATAATCTGGACATGGAATGTACTCGTTTTGACAAAATGATTGAAGCCCTGGGCGGGATTGACCTTCAAATACTTGGAATTGGGCAAAATGGTCATATTGGTTTTAATGAACCAGGAACTTCTTTCTCATCTGGTACACATGTAGTCGCACTTGAGGAATCAACTCGACAAGCGAACGCACGCTATTTCGACTCCATCGACGAAGTGCCCACACATGCAATTACAATGGGAATTGCCACAATAATGAAAAGTAAAGAAATTCTGCTGCTAATATCTGGAGAAGAGAAAGCCGGAACCTTGAAGAAATTAATACATGGGGAAATAACAGAGGAATTTCCTGCATCTATCCTTAAAAAACATAATAATGTTACAATTATCGCAGACCAAAAAGCGTTATCTGGAGTGTTAATACCCTAAAAGGAGCGAAGATCAATGATTGATAAAAACTCACCTCTTCCAATTTATTTTCAAATTGAAGAACAAATAAAAAGACAAATAGAAAGTGGTGAGTTCCAAGCACACAATGCCCTTCCATCTGAACGTGAATATGCAGAAAAATTCGAAATTAGCAGAATGACTGTCCGTCAGGCCATAAATAACCTAGTTAATGATGGCTACCTATATCGTCAAAAAGGCAGAGGAACCTTTGTAGCAGATAAGAAGCTGGAGCAGCAGCTTAATGGATTGACTAGCTTTACAGAGGATATGAAAGCCCGAGGGTTAAACCCAAGCAGTAAACTGCTGAGCTTCGAAATCATTCCTGCAAGTAAAAAAATTGCTAATGAACTGCACATTTCCATTTATGCTCCTGTTTATGAAATAAAGAGGATACGATTGGCCGATGATGTTCCAATGGCACTCGAAACGGTGTATATGTCTGCGAATTTAATTAAAGGATTAACTGAAGAAATTATAAACCTGTCTCTTTACCAATATGTAGAAAATTACGTTAAACTTAAAATCGACTATGCAACGCAAACATTGGAATCAGCGATTGCTTCAGATACAGAGATTACCCATTTAGCAATTCCTAAACATTCGCCCATTTTATTCATTCAAAGGAATACGTTTCTAAAGGATGGAACACCCCTTGAATATGTTAAATCAGCTTATCGTGCAGACAGGTATAAGTTTACAATCACAATAACTAGATGATTTGAATAATTGGCCGGTATTCCTTCACTTGAAAATGGTCATATATTTAAAATTCTTTTAATTGCTAAAGGTAATCGGAAGGAGTTACATATGAACTCATATTTTGAAGAAGTGAAAGCTTTACTCTCAGCTGCGGTAAATCAAGAGCAAAACGCAATTAAAGAATCTGTGAAGCATATTGCCAAATCCGTGATGTCAGATGGAATCATCCATTTATTCGGAAGCGGTCACTCTCATATTTTGACAGAAGAGGTATTCTACCGCTCAGGCGGGTTAGCAGCCATTCGTCCTATTTTCGTTGAAGATTTGATGCTTTTTAAAGGAGCATCAAGGTCATCGCAACTTGAAAGACAAAATGGCCTATCAGAGAAATTCATGAATGATGAGGACATCCGTCCTGGTGATGTCTGTATCGTCATTTCATCCTCTGGTGTGAATCCCGTCCCCATCGATGTTGCTGCAATCGCAAAAGAAAAAGGCGCCTTTGTTATTGGATTGACTTCACCTGAGTATGCTAAAAGTTGTCCTTCACGGCATAAACAGAAACTTTATCTCCACGATGTCGTTGATTTAGTCATAGACAATCATATTTCCAAAGGTGATACATTACTGAAATCAGATAACATATCATTTGGATCTGGATCGACTGTAATCGGAGCTGTCCTTCTAAATATGATTTTCACTCAAGTCATTGAGACCATTATTGAATCAGGGGTGACCCCTCCTGTTTTCCTAAGTGGGAATATCGAAGGGGCAGATGAACACAATCAAAAGCTTATCGCGAAATATAAAACAAGAATTCCCCAATTGTGAATCCTTTTAGCCAAAAAGAATCAAAATTAAAAGAAGGTATCCATACGATGCCTTCTTTTAATTTTAGAGGTACTCCTCTTATTCCTGTATTAATGTGGCAATCACTAATAGCGCGAAAAACTCCTGCAGGCATCATAGCAACAAATGGACCTACGAGCAATGACAGATGCAGAGATAATAACCGTACCCCCACTTTTCTCATGAACAAGTACATCGCTTCTTTGACTTGTTTGTCTTTAATTTCGTTAAAGCGATCCATCTAGAAAAGCGATGTAAAGCGCAATCAAGATAATAAAAGGAACCTTTCATATATCGATCAGTCAATCCAGAAACTGTCTAATTACTCATCATTTTACCTCTTAAAATTTGGATTATTATGCAAATTCCATAACAGTCTATTATTACAAGTTTAAGTTATGGTAAATAAGGGAAAATCCCAATAAGCAATCAATCTACTATTCTTAGAGGAGGAAATATAAATGACACAACCAACTATCGACACTGAAACGAATAGCAAACTGTTAAAAGGTATTCTTATTGGCGGACTTGTAGGTGGTGCTTTAACCTTACTTGACTCCAACATAAGGAATAAAGTAAAACGGTCGGCAATTCTTTTAAAAGATAACTCCGTGAATATGATTGAACAAGTTAAGGAAAATCCAGGCGAAGTGAAGGAACAGATGGTATCTGGTGTTAAAGGAGCAGCCAACACGATTAAAGAGGCAATCAATGACGTTGAAACTTTATATGAAAACATCAATGAAGACGTGGTAGGCAAGGTAACCGAAGTAAAGGATATCTCCACCGATGCCCTTGATTCAGCCAAAGAAGCAACAAGTGAACTAAAAGGCATCAGCTCCAAAGTTGTAGTGGCGGGAAAACAATTGAAAGAAACACCAGCTCAGTCATTAAAAGCTGACAATAAAAAAGGAAAAAAAGAAAGTGATGAACTAGTTACAAAATCAGAACTCTCCAATGAAAAGTCCATTTCATCCAACTTCTGATATATAAAAAAGCTGAGGCATTACGCCTCAGCTTCACTTTGTAGACAAAAGGGGTTCGGAACACGTATTAACACCTTCAATTCCTTAGATATGGTTTCTTTCAAAAGTTTTAATAACAAAGTTGATTGGAGTGGAAGGTGCGAGACTCCGGGAAAAGCGCGTTTGGGGGAAGACCCCGCAGGCGCAAGCCGAGGAGGCTCCCTGACCGCCCGCGGAAAGCGAGTGCCTGGAGCGGAAATCAACGTCCAAATTGTACAAGCCATAAAAAAACTGTAGCTGAGGCATTATGCCCCAGCTACAGTTTTTCCATATATCATCTCACTTGATAACCTTAGTTAGAACCTTCTAATTTATTCGTTATATCATGATCTTCTTTTACTTCAGCTAACCAATTGGGATATTCCTCTTGTAATCTTTCAGAAAGAAGCGTTTGTTTAATTACTTCTTTACTGTCTTCTAAATTAGCTTTTTTTGCTTCCTTCTTACCGGTTACTTTTATGATATGGTATCCATAATCGGATTTGACTGGATCACTAACTTTATCTATATCAAGATTAAAGGCAACATCTTCAAACTCGTCCACCATATCACCTTTGCCAAAGTATCCTAAGCTTCCACCGTTTTCTGCCGTTTCTGTATCAGTAGAATATTCAGCTGCCAATTTAGCAAAATCGCCGCCTTCTGCAATTTCTTTAGCAACTTTCTTAGCCGTTTTTTCGTCTTCGACTAAAATATGACTAGCTTCCACTTGTTCTGCTTGAGCAAAGGAATCTTTATTATCTTCAAAATACGTACTGATTTCATCATCTGTCACGGTAATTCTCGGTTCAATCAATTTTTTTGTTTGAAGATAAACTACGATGTCTTTTTTCAAGGCAGCCATGGAAGAACCGCTTGCTTCCAATTGCTCTTTTAACGCTTTTTCATCACCACCATAGGATTCAACCATAGTATCGATCTCTTTCTGGATTTCTTCATCCTTTATTTTAATCCCCGCTTTTTCCGCTTCCAATTCAACCAATTTATTTGTAATCAACAGGTTTAATGTATCTGCTCCATACCCCTCAACAAGCGTGTCATAAAGCTCATCCTTATTGATTTTCTCTCCATCCACGCTCGCCATTGTCTTATCTGTAGACGAAATCATCGCAAATACCATGATACCGGCAATGATTAAAATGCTTCCTGCCCAAACATATGCCTTCGTGCTTCTTAATAGTTTCATGAATACTCTCCCTTAATTTTTCTATTATGATAGCTTGGAAATATTAATTAATCCTTAAGGTTTTACTCCCAACTGCTGTATGCACCGTATCCTGTCATTATACTAACATACTTATCTCTCAACTGATATTTTAGAGTATTATTACTAAAGACTGATCGTCTACCCTCTGACCAGTTCAATAAAGGTTCGTTATTCCAAAGATAATAAGTTATATCCATACTGAATTTCGGAGTGAATATAACAGAGTTGATGATGTACTTTTATATGTTTGGCATGAAATCCTATTAGTACTTGTCACAAACTTAGAAACGAAAAAGCATGGTCTAAGAAGAGGATTCCTCTCAAACCATGCTTTTTCTTGTGTTATTTACGATGCATTTTGAATTCCAAAAAGAGTTCGTTGTAATGGGCTAAGTTTTTCTTCCCAAGGTTTTCGTACACTTCCAGTTTCTCTGTTAGTTCTGGTGATGGATAAAAACGTTCATCCTTCACTACTTCTTCCGGCATATATTTCAACGCTTCTTTATTAGGAGTTGAGTAGCTAACATATTCAGCATTTTGTGCCGCTACTTCTGGATCCAGCATGAAATTGATAAACTGATGAGCAGCGTCCACATTTTTGGTCGTTTTCGGTATAACCATATTATCAAACCATAAATTGGACCCCTCTTCTGGAACCACATATTCAAGATCTTCATTTTCAGCCATAATTTCAGAAGCCACTCCCGACCAAACCAGACCAATCGCCGCCTCCTGTGCTTCCAATAGCATGCGGCTTTCATCCCCAACAATTGCTTTAATGTTCGGAGTGAGTTTGTCTAGCTTGGCTTTTGCCTCTTGAAGATGTTCTTCATTCTTATCATTCAGGGAATAATTCAAAGAGTTCAGCCCCATACCAATTACTTCTCGGGCACCATCTGTTAAGAGGATTTCATTTTTCAAATCCTTATCCCATAAATCTGCCCAGGCTGTAATCTCTTTACCACCAAGCATCTTAGAATTATAAACAATACCAACAGTTCCCCAGAAGTAAGGAACAGAAAATTTATTTTCTGGATCAAACGGCAGGTTAATAAATCGCTCGTCGATATTTTTCAAATTAGGAAGCTTGGAATGATCCAAGGGAACAAGTAAATTTTCTTCACGCATTTTATCAATCATATATTCTGACGGGATAGCGATATCATAAGTCGTACCGCCCTGTTCGATTTTGGTCATCATTGCTTCATTAGAATCGAACGTCTCATAAATGACCTTGGTGCCTGTTTCTTCTTCAAAACGGTCGATTAAATCTGGATCGATGTAATCGCCCCAATTATAGATGGTAAGCGTATTGCTGCTCGTAAATCCCTGCGATGTATTCAATCTTGAAATCGCATATAAAAGCAAGGCAGATACGACAGAAATGACTAAGAACATTTGGACGAGCTTTTTCATCGTCTCCCCCCCATTCCCGTCTGCCTGACTCGTTGAGTAATAAAATAATAAACGACAACCAACAGAAGTGTTACTGCGAACAGCAATGTCGATAACGCATTAATATTTAATGAAATTCCACGGCGAGCCAATGAATAGATTTCCACGGAAAGGGTCGAGAATCCGTTACCGGTCACAAAAAATGTAACCGCAAAATCATCGAGTGAATAAGTCAAAGCCATAAAAAACCCAGCAAAGATACCTGGTAAAATGTAAGGCAGGATAACCTTTGTCAATACATCCCACCGACTTGCCCCTAAATCACGGGCCGCATCGATTAAGGTCGGACTCATTTCCTGAAGTTTTGGAAGCACGAGTAGAACAACAATAGGAATACTGAAGGCGATGTGTGACAACAGTACGGAGTAAAACCCGAGCTTAATTCCGGCCATTGTGAAAAGAATCAGGAAGGAGGCACCGATAATTACATCTGGGCTGACGATCAATACGTTATTCAGAGACAATAACGTATTTTTTGCTTTACTGCTCGCAAAGGAGCGGATTCCAATTGCTCCAATCACGCCAATGATCGTAGCGATAAGTGCAGATAATAAAGCAATCACAAGTGTATTTAATACAATGATCAACAATCTTGTATCTTGGAATAGCTCCTTGTACCACTCCAAGGTAAACCCTTTAAAGTTATACATCGTTCCACCGCTGTTAAACGAGTAAAATACTAAAAAGAAAATCGGTGCATAGAGTACTAGAAAAATCAAAACGAGAAACGCTTTTGATAATGGTGATAATTTATTACTCAATTTACACACCCTGCTTTCGGTTACCCGTTACAAACATAATCAGGAACATTATTATAATCAAAAAGACAGCAATTGTGGAACCCATTCCCCAATCCTGTGTCACTAGAAAATGCTGCTCGATTGCCGTACCAAGGGTAATGACACGGTTACCGGCGATCAATCTTGTCAGCATGAACAATGAAAGTGCCGGGATGAATACGACCTGGCACCCCGTCTTAACACCATCAATTGTTAACGGGAAAATCACGCGGCGGAATGTCATCCATCTGGACGCTCCTAAGTCATTGGCCGCATCCAAAAGTGTTGGATTCATTTCGTCCAGTGCATTGAATATCGGTAAGATCATGAACGGGATAAATATATAAACCGAAACGAAAATGAAACTGAAATCAGTAAAGAGAATTTGCTGCTTCCCAATTCCTATCGCTTCTAGAAAACCATTCGCCACACCATATGTGCCAAAAATGCCGATAAAAGCATAAGCTTTTAAGAGTAAATTAATCCAGGAAGGTACGATGATCAGTAACAGCCACAACTGCTTATGTTTGGTTTTTGTCAACAAGTAAGCCGTCGGATAGGCCACTAACAGCGATATCCCTGTAATTAAAAAAGCATACCAAAATGAGCTCAGAGTCATTTTTAAATAAACAGGTGTAAAGAATTTTTGATAGTTAATCAATGATAAATTTCCTTCGATATCAAAAAAGGAATAATAAAGGATTAGCAGAATAGGCGCAATAACAAATAGAGCAATCCATAGGACATAAGGAATGAAGTAAATATTACGGGACATTTTATTCTGCATGACTTTCCCCATCATGATACGCTTCTAGACGCTTATCGAATTCTTCCTCTGTTTCCCCTAACCTCATGACGTGAATCGCTTCAGGATCGAAATACAGTCCAATTTCGTCTCCAACTGTCGCCTTTTTAGTAGATTGGACAAGCCATTCATTACCATCATGGTCATAGCAGCTGATTTCGTAATGCACACCACGAAATAGCTGAGAATCCACCCGAACCCGCAGTTTCCCGCGATCAACAGAAGTAATCTCCAAATCTTCTGGACGGATGACAATATCCACAGCTTCATTTCGATTCAAACCTTGATCGACGCATTCAAATTGCCTGCCGACAAATTCCACTAGATAATCTTCAATCATTTTCCCTTTTACGATGTTAGACTCACCAATGAAATCTGCAACAAATCGATTCAGCGGCTCATCATAAATATCCGTAGGCGGCCCACTTTGCTGAATTTTTCCTTTGTTAAGGACAAAAATTTCATCCGACATCGCGAGTGCTTCCTCTTGATCATGAGTGACGAAGATAAAGGTGATTCCAAGCCTTTGTTGTAGCTCACGTAATTCATATTGCATTTCTGTACGCAATTTCAAATCAAGGGCAGATAACGGTTCATCAAGAAGGATGACTTCTGGTTCATTAACAATCGCTCGGGCAATCGCTACCCGTTGGCGCTGACCGCCGGACATTTCCCTAATCTCACGTTTTTCATAGCCCTCCAAATTTACAAAGCTCAGAGCTTCCTTTACCTTTATTTCTACATCCGTATTTTTCATTTTTTTGATCCGGAGCCCGAATGCCACATTTTCAAACACATTTAAATGCGGAAAAAGTGCATAATCTTGAAAAACCGTATTAACTTGTCGTTTATTGGCTGGAACATTATTGATTTTTTTTCCTTCAAAATAGATATCACCCTTGGAGGCTTCCGTAAATCCAGCAATCAAGCGAAGGATAGTGGTCTTACCACAGCCTGAAGGTCCTAAGAGTGTGTAGAACTTGCCCCTCTCAACTTCAAAACTAACATTATCGAGAACAACGGTATCATCATCAAATTGCTTTGTAACGTGTTCGAAGCGTATTATCTTCTCGTTTATCATAGCTACTTCCCTCTTTCCATTACCTTACATAATCTATTTTTACCCTAAACAACCGGCTGCATATGTTTGTTTCTATAAATATGATTCCGTCACCACAAGTAATAACTCAGATGGACCATCAAAATCATTGATGATTTGATGTTCATCAGATGCATGAAAATAAATTGATTCCCCGGCTTTCACGAGATAAGTATGTGTACCTAGCTTTACAATAACCCTGCCACTTAATACATATCCGAAGGTTTCTGACAAAGATGGTTCAAATCGTTTGAATTCCCCTTTTTCCTGAAGAGTCAAAAGGATTGGTTCCATTTCCTTCTCATTCGATTCAGGTACAAGCCATTGAATTTGATAGCCTCGTTCCTCATCGATAAAAAATGTTTGTGCTTCTTCCTCATAAACTACTTTCTGGACCTGTTCCTCTTCATCGAAGAATTGCTTTGGGGTACAGCCTAGTACTTCTAAAATATTGAAGAAAGTTTCAATTGAAGGTGAACTCAAATCTCTTTCTAATTGTGAAATATACCCTTTGCTTAAATCAGTTCTTTCTCCTAACTCTTCTTGGGTCAAACCCTTTTTCAAACGAAGGTTTTTTATTTTTTTTCCAATTTGCATAATTTTACCCTCAATCGGTTTACAAATAGTAAACTCAAAGTGCATAAAGTTTTGTATTAGTAAACTTTATGTTTAATTTAACGATTTTATTATACAGGAAATGAGTAAAACTTCAACGGAAATTAAATGAAAGTGCCTTATTAAATGAGGAAAATCTGAAGTAGATAAAGGAAACGCCAATTGGCAGACCGAGGCTGAGAAGATTTATAAAATCCAGGATGCTTCTAGTATTTGCATTTAGATTAATCTGTTGATTAAATGAGCTAAAAAATAATAATAAGAGGACTGCCACTGGCAGTCCTCTTATTACCACTTCTCACAAATCTCCCGCGCTTTTTTTTCCCCATTTGCAATACAGTCAGGAATTCCTACACCATAATACGAACAACCTGCAAGCAACACGTTTGGATAATTTGCGGCGATTTTCGCCTCCAACGATTGAACAATGTGAGGATGCTTTATATGGTAGTTCGGCATATCTTCATGCCATTTTGTCACTTCACTAGTAATGGGAGTCCCGGTAATACCCAAGCTATTTTTAATATCACTTAAAGCCACCTTTATTAATTCCTGTTTCTTAAGGGACTGTAATCGATCATAGTCTGGACTTGAGCTTTTATAAAAGAGCCTTACTAAAAGTTGACTGTTTTTAGAGGTATGCTCCCATTTCCTGCTCGTCCACGTACAGGCGTTACAGATTAAATCACTATTATCACCCACAATAAAACCTGTTCCATCATTTGGGAGATTGCTATCTGGTATATCAAATCCAAGATAAATGCTAATCATCGAGCTATTGATTAAGCCAGTGAAATCTCTATCCAGTTCCTGATCACCTAATAATTTCTGGGCAGTCGTATGCGGTGTACTCAATACGATGAAGTCAGTTTCAAGTGTTTCACCGTTTGCTAATGAAATTATATACCGATCGTCATTCCTTCTTATTTTTTCCGCCAGAGTCCCTTTTAAAATCTCCACCGTATCTAGATGTTCTTCTAATCGTTCAACTAACATAGATAAGCCGTTTTTAAATGAAAGAAACTTCTTATTACCCTTGCTCTGGTATTTATGTTTATTTTCCGATAGCCCGCGAATGATGCTACCATATTCATTTTTATAATCCAACATCTCAGGCAGGGTTTTAGCAATAGTCAGTTCATTTAATTCCCCTGAATAAACACCAGATAGGACTGGCGAAATCTGTTTCTGCACCAATTCCTTACCTAAGAAGCTTTCAAGAAATAAGCCGATTGAGTCATTCTTCGTAAACGTCTCATTTTTTGTATAAAAATCCTTTAATGCATCGACCTTTCCCTGTGCAGATACAAGTTCACTCTTCGCCAAAGACTCTAAGCTCATTGGAATCCCGTACAGGGCATCTTCCGGGATTTTCTTCAGCTCACCATCCGTATGGATAAATGATTTTCCTGTTGCGTTATAAACCACTTGATCCTCTAGGTTCAATTCATTAAGGAGCGGTTTTATATTTTGTTTTCTGGCAACAATTGAATCAGCACCAGTTTCTATTTTAAATGGACCATCCTGCACTGTCATGATTTTTCCGCCTAATTTCTCATTGCCTTCTATTAATACTAAGCGTACAGAGATACTGTTAGCTTTAGCTGCTTTTTGTAAATAATACATCGTTGATAAACCGGTAATGCCTCCGCCGATAACTACTACTGTTTTCAATAGAATCACACCTCAATTAACATAATTATCATTAAGTAAAGTGTACCATAAGGCAGCCGCATTATTAAAACCACTATATAAATCATGTATATTTCTATGATGACATGTAACAAATTAGACAAAGAAATAGACCTTTCCTGTTTCGAAAAGTCTAATCGCCCTTTGCATTTTATTAATTCGTAATCGAATGAATCTATAATTATGTGCGGTTCCTTTTTCTTTTTCTCCAATCCCGAAGGAAAGCAATACCCTCCATAGACCAGCCATCAAATGCAAGGCATTATCATTTCCCTCACTCGTTCCGTCTCATAATATATATTCCATTATCTGCATCCACCCGCTTTTTCCTTCTTTTTGAATTCCTGTATCTTGAAATCCCGATTTCTCATAAAGGGTTTTCGCAATCACGTTCATGACGTCCACTGCAAGAATAATCGAATCTTTGTTTGGAAAAATTCCTTTTGCAAATTCCGGAAGGACTTGCAAGGCTTTCTTCGCAATTTTTTTGCCTTGGTACTTTTGATCAACGAGAAATCCACGGAGTAAAATTGCTTTCTTATTGTTGGTGAAAGGGCTAATGTTTTCTCCAATGTGTAAAACAAAAAAACCGACAGGGATACCATCAGCCAATATAACGAAAGGATGCCTGTCCACATCTTCCCGGCAGTATTGTAGTGACTGTTCCGGCAGAACAGAAAAGGATGTTTGTGTTTCCGGTAAATAAAACTGTGACAGCTCCTGATGATGTTCCAGCAGATAAGGCGATAAAGTGATAGACTCGATTCTCTGGTCCTGTTTCATTGGGTTCACTCCTTCAGTTACGATTACTATTCTTATTCAATAACTCTTTCGAAAATCCCTCCATTAACCAAAGAAGCGCTACCGAATGTATCGGCAGCGCTTCTTTGGTTAAATTCAATGGATGTTTTCATTGATTGTTAGTGCTTCACGTAAATTGATTTGCTGGCGGAGTATATTTGCAACATCACGTGTGATTTGTCGTTTTTCAAACATATCCTGTACTTCGTCTCGTTCTGCCTGAATCGCTTTATAGAATAGCTCTCTTTCATAATCAACCATTTTACTAGGGATTCGGCCTCTATTCTCTCGTTTGCATTTTAAAATAAGCACTTTATACTCTTCAATAATCATGGATGACGTCTCATGGTTTTCAGAAGTAAT
Organism: Peribacillus sp. NPDC096540; assembly: GCF_050278525.1. NCBI lineage: Bacteria > Bacillati > Bacillota > Bacilli > Caryophanales > Bacillaceae > Peribacillus > Peribacillus sp. NPDC096540. The sequence continues at coordinate 50,250 of NZ_JBNNTG010000022.1, forward strand.
ACCCGCTTGTATCTCTTGGATGGCGGCTTTATACATCCTGATTTTAAGGTCTCTCACCTTTTCCAATCTCTCTATATTGATCCTTCTTATTTCACTTTTATTAGGGAAAAATAATTTAATAACCCTCAGCATACTTCTTCTGAAAAGCGTTACTGACCTGAAAAAACGGAATTTCATTCGGTTTGTGACCGCGCCTTCCATACGTTGAATATATTCCTTGCATATAAATGCCGTTTCCCGGTCCACTTTCTCCTCCTTAATAAGTTTATCAAGGAATCTTTGCTCTGCTTCAAGGGCTTTAAAGCGAAGAACCTTTTCTTCTTCCCTTAATGCAGCTGGCTCTTTCTCCTGTTCTACATAGGACAGTGCATTAATCTTGGTACAATACCTCGAAATAATCGATAAAGCCGCTTCCCGGTTTTCATCTGTCATTTGGGATTCTACAACTTTAATCGCCGCTTGATGTGTGTGAATGGTCGCAGCTTTCGTTTTATCAGCCTGCTTATCCACGATTTCCTCTTCTTCTGTCCGTGCTATGATTGGCAGAAATACGCTGGCAACCATCAAAGTCAGCAATATGACACCTGCTGCAATGAAGATGATTAACGAACGCTCCGGGAAAGGACTTCCATCTGCCAACACATACGGAATAGAGAACGCACCCGCTAACGTTACAGCTCCGCGAACACCGGAAATGGTAATGATTCCGGCCGCTTTCAAGTCTGGTTTTTGGACGCCTACTTTTTTCGTCATCCAGCCAATTGACCAGGCTGCCATAAGCCAAATGAATCGTAAAGCAAAGAGGAAAAGTGTAATGACCATAATATATAGGATCACTTGCCCATTATTGAAGGCTGGATCCGCAAATATAGTTTTGGCCACGCTTGGAATTTGCAGGCCAAGTAATACAAACACAAGCCCGTTCAGTACATACAAAATGACAGACCATGTACTCTTAGAAACAACCTGTAGTTCTACCGTTGGTGATATTTCCCGATCTCGTTCAATGGCATGGACAATACCCCCAGCCACGACCGCTAAAATCCCAGAAAGGTGGAAATGTTCCACAGCGAGGAAAATAATAAAAGGAGTCAGGATTTGGATTAACATGTGCATCGTAACATCTTCCATTCCTAAACGGCGAAGAAATACACGGAGCCTGATAATGATGAAGGCAATAATTGCTCCTCCTACAAAACCACCAGTCGCAATCCATATGAAACTGAACGTTGCGTCCACTAAGGAGAAAACACCAGTGACTGTAGCTACAACGGCAAATTTAAAGGCAACTAGACCTGAGGCATCATTCATGAGCCCTTCTCCTTCAAGAAGGTGCATTATGCTCTTAGGTAACTTAACTCGACTCGCCAAAGCGCTGACTGCCACTACATCGGTAGGTGACAAAATGGCAGCTAAAGCAAATGCAGCCGGCAATGGAATTGAAGGAATCATCCAGTTGATTAAATAACCTCCAGCCCAAACCGTTATGAATACTAAGCCTAATGCAAGCATGAGAATAGGCGCTCTCAGCTTCCATAGAGCTGTACGGGGCACACTCTTCCCATCATTAAATAAAAGAGGGGCGATAAATAACAGCAAAAACAGCTCTGTCTCCATCTCTACGTGGATACCAAAAGGTAAAAGCGCTAGCACAACACCCAGTGCTATTTGAATTAACGGTACAGGTATAAAGGGTATAAAATGGTTAATTACATTAGACATTCCAATTAATATTAGAAGGGCTAATATAACAAGAAAAAACTCCATACAAGCATCTAACATCCTCTCTCATCTATTTTCATAACAATAAGCGTACCATATATATACCCCTTTATTCATTCAATAACTATTATTTCCTAGAAACACACGGAATAATAATACCTTTTTATAAAAGCAATTGACCCACACGTGGCGTGATAGATAAAGATGAATATTGAGGTGATTGGCAACATTTACCCTATCAGTTTCTCCAATTAGTGTACTCGACTTCTATACCTATACATTCATGTTGTTCTCGGAACAAAAAGACGAAGGTGTTTGTGCAACACATTTGCCTGAAAAGGTAAAAGAAACCCTTCATCGCCATCAATATTGATTGCAAGTTCCTCTGAGTAGATAAATGCAACTTGGACGTTTGAAAATATTCTACTTCTTCATGTCCTTTTATCTCGCCCTTCATTAAACTCGGAATAATCCTGACAATAAGAGGAAGGGATAAATCTTTAATAATAAATGTGTGCAGCTTTCAATCATTTACTTCCGCCTCGGGTGCAAGTTGTTCGAAACCCCCGACTGAATTAGTCATCGTGGCAATTAATAAATAAGACTCTCCCAACCACCTTCCCTGATCATGTTCAACAGTTAAAGGAAACGAAGTCTTTTTGACTAACGTTCTTGCTCCTTCTATAAAATAAGCAAGTGAGCCAAGACGAGTTTTTTGCTCAACGGTCACATTATAGGTAGCCTCAGCAATTGCACCGACCGCCAACACATTCATGAAATAACGATCATTGATCTTCCCGATGTCAGCATTCTTAATCTGCGCTACTTTTAACATCTCAATGGCTTCATCAGGATGCAAAGGTATGCCAAGGGACCTAGCGAAATCATTTACCGTACCTAGTGGTATAACCCCGAAAACAGGCCGGTGCTTCTGTTCGGCCAACCCATTCACTGTCTCATTTACTGTTCCATCTCCCCCCATCGAAATAACTGCATCAAATTTTTCTGCACAGGATTCCTTAGCAAACTCCAAAGCATCACCTTCGGCTTCGGTTTTACGAACAACCACTTGATCATAGATTTCACCGAGTACCCTTTCTGCATTCGGCAAAATCTGTCCTGCCTTTTCTTTCCCTGAAGATGGATTTATGATAATCATCACTTTTGACATATGCTACCTCCCATTACTGTATCTCTACTACCAAGTAACCTCTTTACTGAAGTACTAAAACCGCACACTCTCTTTTCTGGAGCTAAATATTCATTTTTTTGAATCAAAAGTATCTGTTTACTAAAAAAAGGAACGGAACACTACAGACAAGTCAGACCCTTTCCTAGATTGAACCATATAGAGCAAGCACCTAAAAGACGTATAGAAGTAGTAACCGGTTAGCCATCAATCTGTTTTTTCTGTAAATTATCTGCACTTCATCTGTTACATAAACACCCTATTCTATTTCATTGAATATTGCCTAACCTTTTGTTCGCTCTTTATTCCCCTCACTCTTCAACCTATATATTTCTTCTTATTTTCACTTTTTTTAATAAATAACCCCCCAAAAATATTAACAAGAACCCTATTCCTATAGGGTTTTTGTGCTCAATCTGAAATATTTTTTAAATTTTCTGTAAAATACCTATACATTTTCCAATTTCGGGTATATACTGTATTATAACAACAAGTAGACAGCGAAAACTGTACTATATAGAGGAGGAGCGAGACATGCAAACAAATCAATCAAGTTTATTAATAAACCATTCATTTAAACATTGCCCAGAATGTGGTGAAACACTTGTCGAACATTCAGATCTGATGGAATGCAATCGCTGCCTTTCTAAACGTGAAGAATAAATCATTTTAAGAAAAAATATAAAAATATTAAAAGGAGGAAATAATCATGCAAACGAAAAAATCCATTGAATTTTTCAACAATATCCCTGCTAAACATTGCCCCGAGTGCGGTGATCATATTGTCGAACATGCTGAGTCCTACTTAATGGAATGTGACCGCTGTCTTACCAAACGTGAAGAATAGATTAACCAAATTAAAAGGAGGAAACCATCATGCAAACGAAAAAACCCATTGAATTTTTCAACAATATTCCTGCTAAACATTGCACTGAGTGCGGTGATCATATTGTCGAACATACTGAGTCCTACTTAATGGAATGCGACCGCTGCCTTTCTAAACGAGAAGACTACTAAACAATTTAAAGGAGGAAACTATCATGCAAACAAAAAATCCGTTGGAGTTCTTTAGAACCCTTCCACCTAAACAATGTCCCGAATGTGGTGATCAAATCACTGAACAAGCCGAATCTTACCTCATAGAATGCGACCGCTGCCTTTCTAAACGAGAAGACTACTAAACAATTTAAAGGAGGAAACTATCATGCAAACAAAAAATCCGTTAGAGTTCTTTAGAACCCTTCCACCTAAACAATGTCCCGAGTGCGGTGATCATATCACTGAACAAGCCGAATCTTACCTCATAGAATGTGACCACTGTCTTTCCAAAAAAGATGAATATTAAAAAAAGTTACTGACATCAAGAAGCTGTAAAGGCCAACTTTTTGATGTCAGTACATTTCCGAAAAATCACCAATATATTAACCTGCCACTCCAGATCCCTTCTAGTGCATTATAAAAAGGATGTCCTTTGAACACCCTTGGTTAAAACTTATTCATTTTTTCTATTTACCCACATATTTATCCATATATTTCCCACTAATCTTCCTACTACTGTTCTGTAAGTAATCCAAGGCAAAAATCATGAATTCGATGCCAAGGCGTTGATCTGAGCGCATAAAATTTGACCCTAACAGTTTTTCTAATTTTTCTAGCCGATGATACAGTGTTTGCCGGACAATAAATAGTTGTTTTGAAGTTTCCTGTTTCGATCCATTACAAGCGAGATAGGTCTTCAAGGTGGGCATCAATTCACCGTTATTTTGTTTGTCATACTCGATGACAGGACCTAAATATTCATGAACGGTTTCTTCCAAATTACCATGCTTATTGATTAGAGAAATCATCCGGTACATATGTAAGTCCTGATAAAAAAAGCTTCTGTTCTCCTCTGGTAAGGTATCCTGAAGCAGTAAAGTCTCACGGGCCATTTCATAACTTTTATAAATCTCACTTAACTTTTGAACGTATTTTCCAAACCCAATAGTAAGCAGGCTCATACGATTACGTCCGCTGACATCCATTTTCATGATACGATCCAAGGCACTTGTCACCCTCTCTTTCCAATCTTCGGATGAACGATTATCGCCTAAGATGAAGACAAGGTGCTGATGAACTTCCATAGAGAAAATCTGAAAGCCATATTGTTCAAAAACTGTCCTAAACATTATCTTAAAATAGGTTCCATCTAATTTTGCCGAACTTTTATTATACCGTGGATGTTGTTTGCAAATGCAAACAATCCCGCCATCTAGCTGCATTTTCGGATCAATATAGGAAAGCCTCTCACGGATTGCTTCGTCACTATACTCCCCTTCAATCCAGTTTGTCAGCCATTTGCTTTCTTCTGACATTTTCTTTTCTTCTATATATAATTCCCGTAATAGATGCTGAGCCAAAGCGGTGGCCGTCCGATCCAAGATCAGTGAATCAAAATCCGTCAACTCTCTATCGCTACTGCAAATGAGCAGTTCCGCATAATTTTCGCCGAGCACTTGAATCGGCTGTCTAAGAACAGTTTTGTTCAAAGTTCGCTTTTCTTCATTTACTTCCACTAACATTTGATAGGTTATTTTTTTCTTTATTTTTGGAATACTGGCTATATCGTTTTCATTAAAGATAAGAATAACCTGTACATTTAAATAGCTATGGAGAAATTTTAGAATTGGTTCATAATGGTCAATTTCGAGGAGATTTTTATTTAGCTGTTGGGAGTAGTTTTCTAAGTTGGAAATCATTTGATATTGTTTATTAATGATCAGGGAATGAATATCCTGAGTAATTTCTACGAATGGAACTTCTTGATGAAATAGGATGATAGGGAATTGGTGTTCATCTGCAAGATCAATGACACATTGGGGAACTGCCATTGTGTGGGTACCTATCTCTATACACAGTCCTGCTGCATTACATTGAATTAGCTGATTTAAAAAGGAAAGAAATGTGCCATCACAATCTTTCCACCCTAAACCGGTGGTCAGAATCAGTTCATTTCCATTTAACAAGTGGCTGATTTGGGTGACTTCCATGCAGTGGACCCATTTCACTTGACGCTTTATTCCACTGCTGCCTGCGATTATATCCGTCTGATTAAAATGCCTGCGCGTTAGAATTTCCTCGATTGTAATCGAAGTATTCATTCATCTATCCACCATCCTTCTATAAAACTGCTATAAAATCTATTATAAACGGACAGTCTATAAATCTCCAGACACTTGTCAGAAAATCTAACGTCAAAATTCAACAAAAAATTCATCATTTATTGTTGAAAATGATGCTATAAACTCAAATTCTACATTGAGGCTATCTATCTAACCATTTCTTTCAGAAAGCCAAGAATATTGATTTCTCAGATTCAAAAGTATTCCCGAACTTTGATTCAAGACAACCACACAAAAGTGGCCTATTCATTTGATGAATAGGCCGGCATTTAAAATTTAGAAGTAAATTTTAATTCAACTTCCTAAGCAATGTTGAGAAGTATTTTCTTCCTTCCGGGGTTTTGATATTCAACTGCTTCCATTCTTGCTTCGTACCCTCTATCAGTTCGAAATCAAGAAAAGCCCCACTTAAATTTTCCGAAACTCGGGTGATTCGATATCCTCTTTCAAGTAAAAAATCAATTTGTTCCCTTTCTAAGCGATACTCTTGATATTCGGACATTTCTACTCCCCCTTTTTTACACATTATCCCCACCGGTAGCAGTCGTAATAACCAATTCTTTTTCAATTTCTAATTCACTTCCGATTTCCCAATCCCTTCCTATTGAAACACCTAAATATTTCTCATCACTTGGGTCAATAATTTCGGCTTGTTCATATTTCTTAAACCACCAAAATTTTGCCAATACATAATAACTTGCGCTACCAAGCACGAATCCCACAATAAACGAATAGTTTGAAAACACTATGGCACCTATTCCACCAATCGCCCAAGAAATGATTCCCGCCCAATTCACACCATTCAAGTATTTATATTGACCTTCACTTTCATATAGTTCTGGTACATTAACACGGCGTTTACGAAGGAAATAGTAATCAGCCACCAGGATGCCAACAATGGATGCTAAAACTCCACCTACAATTAACAAAACTTCTATTATTATGCCGAACAAGCTCCATGGCTGAACTACGATTCCAATAAACCCAGCGACAACAACTCCCGCCCAAAACGGCATTTTAGGACCCAGGATATTTGAGAAAATGGTAGCTGCCGGGATTACATTGGCCGTAGTATTCGTCGACCATTGAGCAAAAACTATCATGATTAAAAGGACACCAAGAGTAATTCCACTTGCCGATCCTTGTATAGCAACGACGGGATCGTAATTGGAAACAGCCATGTAAGAGACCCCTCCGATAATAACCATGAACGTCTGAGTAATGGGATAGGTAATAATATTCCCAATAATCTGCCCCTTATTGCGCTTGAACCAATTTTTTTCATTTTTAGGTGCCTTGATATAACGAGAAAGTGTCGGCATATCCGCCGTCAACGTACCCCAAAATCCCATATTAGCCATTATGACGACCATGAAAGCCGTTGCCGCTGCACCTCCAGTTACCGGACTTTCAATCCAGGTCCATACCTCTCTTCCTTGGGCCACAGCTTGATCGGAAAGAGTAAAATACATCCAGCCTGAAATCAAGATGATGATGGGTGCTGCTAAGTCAGCAAAACGTTCAATCGACTTGATTCCCATTGCCGTGTTAACTAATTGTAAAACGGCAAAAATGAGAAAACAGATAAACCAATTATCAAAGTTAAAAAGGGTTGCAAAGATTGCATTCATTGCAGTTGCACCGAAGTAGGTGTTAAGACCAAACCAGCATGAGGCAACAAACCCCCTTACAACCGATGGAATATGGGTACCAATTGTACCAAATGGCGCCCTCATATAGACTGGGAAAGAGATGCCATGCTCAACACCGATATCTCCTGTCATTGTCATCAAAAAGCCAAGAACTACACAAGCAATGACCGTTGCCAGCACGACCCAGCCAAGCGCTAAGCTTTGTACACCGTTGCCGCCAATTGCAAAGGCGGCCAAAACTACAGCCATTCCTACCCAAATAAATCCAAAACCGGCTGCACTTATGTTCTTCTCACTATGAGGTATAGGCAGCAAATCGGGAGACTTTAAATAATCTTTCTTCTCACTCATATAAAATCCCCCAATATTAATTTGCTTATTTTTCCTTACAGACGTTTTAGACAGGAAGCTTTTGCTCTGAATCCGACTCCAGCGACGTGTTATATTTAGCCCGTTTCAAGAATTGCCCTTTTCCAGCCTCACCTACAAATTGTTTTTCTCTAATGACAAATTGACCGCGTGATAAAACAGAAACCGGTTCACCTGTAATCTCCATACCTTCAAACGCATTATAATCTACAGCCATATGATGAGTATCTGCTGAAATGGTCCGCTCCACCTTCGGATCAAAGATGACAATATCCGCATCCGACCCTACTGCAATCGTCCCTTTTTTAGGGAATAATCCAAATAATTTGGCTGCCCGTGTAGAAGTCATGTCGACAAATTGATTCAAGGTAATACGCTCTTTCTTGACGCCTTCAGAAAAAAGGATACTCATTCGGTCCTCAATCGTGGGACCGCCGTTCGGTATTTTCGTGAAGTCTTCACGCCCGAGATCTTTTTGACCTTTAAAATCAAAAGAGCATTGGTCGGAGCCTACCGTTTGCAACTGGCCTGTTTTTAAAGCATTCCATAGTACTTCCTGATTCCTCTTCTCCCTTAATGGTGGAGACCATACATATTTAGATCCTTCGAAATTAGGCTTTTCAAGGTAGGATTGGTCAAGGACCAAGTATTGCGGGCAAGTCTCACCCCAAATATCAACCCCTTTATTTCTTGCCTCGGTAATCTTTTCAACTGCATCTTCACATGTGACATGAACGACATAAAGCTGACCGTTTGCCATCTCCGTCAACTTGGCTGCTCGTCCCGTTGCTTCTCCTTCAAGTTCCGGAGGCCTTGTTAACGCATGATAAATCGGATCAGTATGTCCTTCAGCAAGCGCCTGCTTTGTTAAATAATCAATCACATCACCATTTTCCGCATGGACCATGACAAGTGCGCCAAGTTCTTTCGCTTGAAGCAGCGTCCGGTAAAGCGTCGCATCATCGGCTTGAAAAACATTCTTGTAAGCCATAAACACTTTAAAAGAAGAAATCCCTTCATTCTCGATGATACTTGGCAACTCAGACAGAACCTTATCATTAATTTCACTAATCATTAAATGAAAACTATAATCTATAGCTGCTTTTTCATTTGCCTTTTCGTGCCACGTTTCAATAGCTTTCTTTAATGGCACCCCTTTTTCAGTCAAACAAAAGTCGATGACCGTAGTCGTACCTCCATATGCAGCAGCTATCGTACCTGTTTCATAATCATCCTTTGTTGTAGTCCCACCGAACGGCATATCAAGATGGGTATGCGGGTCAATACCTCCTGGAAAAATATAAGCACCCTTTGCATCAATGATTTCCGCTCCCTCTGCTGAAAGGTCTTTCCCAATCATTGTAATGATTTCATTTTCAATTAAAATATCCGCCTGATACGTATCTGCAGCCGTTGCAATTATTCCATTTTTAATGATTTTCTTCATAGTCTTCTTCATATAATCTCCTCCATTATTTTACGAAATCAACACTTTCATTACCGATGTTCCCAAGGAGTTCCTGACGTTCATTCCAAGTCATTGGAGGTAAATCACTTGTCAGTTCAATCATGTCGATTGCCCCATCAACCGGGCATACAATCGAACAAAGATTACATCCGACACAATCTTCTTCACGGACTCGTAAGAAGGAGTTGCCTGACGTGTCTTTTAACATATCTATACATTGATGTGAAGTATCTTCACATGCAATATGACATTTATTGCAGTTAATACACACATCATTATTAATGCGCGCCACTACCTTATAATTAAGATCTAAATTCCCCCAATCGGAATAACGGGGTACGGACCTACCAATAATATCCATTACAGAGGATATCCCTTTTTCATCTAGGTAATTAGACAGACCATCAATCATGTCCTCGACAATTCGAAAACCGTGATGCATGGCAGCGGTACAAATTTGCACTCCCGTTGAACCCATCAATAAAAATTCAACCGTATCCTGCCAATTAGATATTCCACCGATTCCCGATATCGGAACATTAATCAATGGATTCCTTGCACATTCTGCCACCATATTTAAAGCAATCGGCTTCACAGCAGGACCACAATACCCTCCATGAGCACCCTTACCGCCTACATGGGGAATCGTATTCCATGAATGAATATCCACTCCCGCCAGGCTATTAATCGTATTTATCATGCTAATTGCATCCGCTCCACCGCGTACAGCGGCTTCCGCCGTAACCGTGACGTCGGTTATATTCGGAGTAAGTTTGACAATGACCGGTTTCGATGCAGCTTCCTTTGCCCAATATGTTTGCTTTTCCACAAGCTCAGGAACCTGTCCAGAAGCAGCGCCCATACCCCGCTCAGCCATACCGTGCGGGCAGCCAAAGTTCAACTCATAACCATCAACCCCCACGTCTTCTATGCGTTTGATAATTTCATGCCACTTTTCTTGCTGCGGTTCTACCATTACCGATGCAATGATTGCATGGTCAGGGAACCGTTTTTTCGTTTCATATATTTCTTTTAAGTTCACCTCAAGTGGTCGATCCGTAATCAATTCAATATTGTTGAAACCAGCTACTCGCTGGCCATTAAAACCCACAGCAGCAAAACGTGATGAGACATTCAGAATAGGCTCTCCCAACGTCTTCCAAACGGCTCCTCCCCAGCCAGCCTCAAATGCCCGCTGCACTTGATACCCCGAATTAGTAGGTGGCGCCGACGCCAGCCAAAAAGGATTGGGAGATTTAATACCTGCAAGATCTATTGATAAATCAGCCATGTTAAGCCTCCTAATTTTCATTTTTATTAAGCAATATCTACCGCTTCACTCATTAAAATTCGGTCAATTTCATAGGCTGTCTTCTTCCCTTGCTGGGCAGCGGAAACAACCATTGCCTCACCTTGGCCTTTTCCAAAAATTACGTCACCACAGGCAAATACTTTTTCATTCGACGTTTTATATGAGTCTCCATCTAATGTTACGACGCCTCCATCATGCTCAACGCCGAACTGTTCAATCAGTCCTACATATCTAGATTGGCCGATAGCACGAATAACGCCATCGACTGGTATAATAAATTCTGATCCAGAAATCGGCACTGGACGACGGCGACCATCTTCTCCTGCCTCGCTAAGCACCATTTTTACACACTCGATGCCCGTTACCTGACCATTGCTATCTGAAATAATCCTAGAAGGGTTCGTCAGCCAGTGAAACCCGACACCTTCCTGTTTAGCAAACTCATATTCAAAATCGTAAGCTGTCATTTCCTTCTGGGTACGACGATAGATAATTCCAACTTGTTCAGCACCAAGACGAACAGAACAGGTTGCTGCATCAATCGCTGTATTCCCAGCTCCAATGACCGCTATCTTCTTCCCAACGAATTTATCAGTAATGGCCTCTGTTTTCGTAGCCTTGACGAAGTCGATTGCATCATATACTTCAGCCAAGTCTTCTCCTTCAATTCCAAGTTTTGGAACATCAGACATACCGATTGCTAAAATAACGGCATCGTAGTCGGTAGTTAACTGGGTAGCAGAAACATCAACGCCAACCCTTGTATTCGTTTTAATTTCAACATCTAAACTCTTTACTTGCTCAACTTCCCAATAAGAAATGCTCTGTGGCAAACGGAAAGATACGATACCGTACGTATTTAATCCACCTGGATTTTTTTCAGCTTCGAAAATGGTTACACTGTAGCCAAGCAAGGCTAATTCCCTTGCTGCAGATAAGCCCGCAGGTCCGCTTCCGACAATGGCAACCTTTTTGCCATTCTTCTTCCCGGCCTTAAATAAGGCTTGTTTATTTTGGATGGCCCAATCTGTGGAATAACGCTGGAGATTGCCAATCATGATTGGCTTTGTAGAGTGGTTTAGGACACATGCCCCCTCACATAATTCTTCTGTCGGACATACCCGCGCGCAGCTGGCACCGACTGGATTGGCTGTCATGATCGTCTTGGCCGATCCTTTAAAATTCCCTGATGCTATTTTCTTAATAAAGCTTGGAATATCTATTCCTGTCGGACAGGCTTGGATACATGGGGCATCATAGCAGTATAAACATCGATTCGATTCTTCCAAAGCTTCACGTGGGGTTAACCCCCTCTCCGCTTCCTGAAAGTTCATCGCCAGACCATCTTTTAACGGACTCGTCATACTCATCTACTATTCTCCTTCCAAAAATTTATTTGTGAAAAATAAAAAGGGAGGAATTGCATGTATTCATCTAAAATTGCATTTCCTATCCTTGCAATAAGAGAAATTTATGGCAGTAACTCGCTGTCGTTCTTCATCGTTCTATTTAGGAAGACAGTCACGACGAAGTAAATTGCCAATAATCTCTTATACCGTTTATTACTTTCTATTATTTTCTTGATAACCACGCCTTCGTCTCTGCTTCCTTCGGCCATTAGCCCCCCCAACCGTTCTAAAAAACTCACAATCTGGTAGTAACCGGATAATTGAGTATTCTTTATTTTATAATGATAAAAAGCAAGTTACATTATACAAAGTGTAAAATATTATTAACTGTTTAATGTGCACTATGTAATAACCATGTGATATTTTCTAACAACAAATGATAAACATCGTCATTTTTCTACAAACCCTACTTAATATTCATCATACTGACTGAAATTTTTTTATAAAACGCCTTAAAACTAACTTATCAACACTTTGTCCACAAATTAAAAAAAAACCTAGAAAACTTCGAATGAAATTTTCTAGGTTTTTTTTTAATTTTATTCACAAGTTATCCACATAAAGTTAATATGTGGATAACCTAAAGTATCGAGATATTTCGCCGTTTTCCAGTAAATATTGTATTATTTATGAAAAACTATACACAGGTTTAATAGTAAATTTTCAGTCATTAACAACTTGCCAACAACTTATACACATATTATCAACAGAATAATTACTTAGAATTAATAACGTATTGATGGTATTTTTCATAATCTGTTTTCTTGCACTCAAGTTTTATTTTGGACCCATTCTCATCATATTCTGTTTCCGTTATATGACCATGCTCATTGAAATAGGATATCAACTGTCCCTGGTCATACGGAATAAGCATCTCACAGTGAATATAGTCTACAAAAATATGTCCTCGGATTAAATCAATCAATTCCTGTATGCCGACTTTGTTTTTCACTGACATATAAACAGAATCACGATTCACCTGCGGGATATCTATTTCAGTCAGATCTGCTTTATTATAAGCAAAAATAGTTGGAATTTCTTTAATGCCTATATCATTCAAAGTTTGATCTGTAATCTCTATTTGCTGCTCATAATTGGGATTGGAAAAATCAACAACATGAATCAATAAGTCAGCTTCCACCACTTCTTCTAAGGTTGAACGGAACGCTTTCACCAGATGATGCGGTAGTTTTGAAACAAAACCAACCGTGTCCGTCAGTAAAAATTCCTTATTATCCGGCAACGGAATGTTTCGCACGGAAGTCTCAAGAGTAGCAAACAGCATATCCTTTTCCAAAACCTGTTTTTCGGTTGTTGGGTGAAACATATCAATCAAAGCATTCATGATCGAGGATTTCCCTGCATTCGTATAACCGACTAAAGAAACGACAGGGATGGCATTCTTTTTCCGCTGCTTCCTCTGCGTTTGACGGTGTGCTACAAGCTCTTCCAGTTCTTTATTCAAAACACTTATATTTTCCTCTATTCTCCTACGGTCAAGTTCTAACTGCTTTTCCCCAGCACCTTTGTTTGTACCAACTCCACCACTCTGACGGCCTAATGACTCCCTTAATCCAACAAGACGCGGGAGCATATATTGAAGTTTTGCCACTTCTACCTGAAGCTGGGCTTCCTTTGTTTTCGCTCGGTGTGCAAAAATGTCTAGGATCAAAATTGTCCGATCAATTACCTTACAATCCATGTCCCTCTCCAGATTCCGAAGTTGCGAAGGCGACAACTGATCATTAAAAATGACGACATTTGCTTCCTTATACTCCACAAGATTTTTTACTTCCTCAATCTTTCCAGTTCCGATAAAATGTGATGAGTTCACACGATGTAAATTCTGTGTGATCGTCCCGGCAACCTCTACCTCACAAGCCTCCGTTAAATTTGCTAATTCCTCCATTGAATAATCAAAATCCTTTTGGCTATTGAGGTTTACCCCAACTAAAATTGCCCTTTGCTGTAATTCCATCCTTTCAAATCCCTTCCTGTAACTGCCATACTCAATTTAACAATCACACAGGACCATCCTATGCTTCATTAAAAGTCAGCCACATTGTAGCACACTACACAGAACATGCATAACGATTGCTTAGCCTTGCATTCTAAAATGTTCTTATTAGGATTCCTTTTACTTAAAAGAAAATTCAACATATTAAAAAACAGATCTAATTCAGACCTGTTTTTTTTGATATTCTACTGGTTTCTTTTATTTTCTTAAAATTGAATTCAAGCGTTTATAAATCGTCCCGCTCTACTTTACCCTCTTTTACCTCGCCATTTTCCTAAAGCGACTTGAGCCATAGTTGAAATTCAGATACAGCTATATATCCGCCTTTTTTATACGATTGTATATGGATATCAAGTTTCACATGAAACATTGTTGAAACAGTACAAGAAAAGGCTTCTTGGCACCTATAAAAGACACCAGGAAGCCCATATCTATTATTCTTTTATTCTCAGCAATCTAAGACTGTTCAAAGTGACCAATAACGTTGCTCCCATGTCTGCAAAAATTGCCATCCACAGTGTCAACCAGCCTGGTGCTATCAATAATAAAGCCAGAATCTTAATCACTAACGAAAACGTGATGTTCTGCTTAATGATTTTTAACGTTTTACGACTTAAGCGTATTGTGTAAGGCAGCTTTGATAAGTCATCACCCATTAAGGCAATATCTGCGGTTTCAAGGGCAGTGTCCGTACCCGCTCCCCCCATAGCAATCCCAACCGTGGAAGCTGCTAGGGCTGGTGCATCATTGACACCATCGCCAATCATAGCCACGCGATTATATTTCTGTTTCCATTGTTTGATAAAGGCCAGTTTATCTTGCGGCAATAGCTCCGCTTGAATCTCATGAACGCCAGCTGCTGTTCCAATCGCTTTTGCTGTCCCTATATTATCCCCGGTCAGCATTATCGTTTTTTCAATCCCGAGAGCATGCAGTTTCCGGATTGCTTCCTTACTGCTTTCCCTTATTTCGTCCGCAACTGCAATAAGTGCAAGGAGTTTTATTTGATTGCCAAGCACCATCACGGTTTTCCCTTCATTTTGATAGTCATTTATTTGGATACGAACATCTTCAGAAAAAGCTAAACCTCCCTCTTCTTCAAAAAGATGTGGTTTCCCAATGTAATAGACTTCTCGATTTATTGTTCCTTTTATACCTTTACCCGTGATTGCGGTGAAATCCTCAACCACAATAGAATGATAGTCCATGTTTTGGCTATCTGCTTTTTGGAGAATGGCCGTGGCAAGAGGATGATGTGAACGGCTTTCTAAAGCTGCTGCAATCCTTAGAACATCCTGTTCACTCACCTCGTCAACCATGACTGTGAAATCAGTCACTTCAGGTATGCCCTTTGTCAAAGTACCTGTTTTATCAAACGCAATCGCCTTTAAGGCTCCAGCTTCCTCCAAATGGACTCCGCCTTTTATCAGTACGCCATTTTTCGCAGCATTTCCTATTGCTGTTACAATTGCAATTGGTGTAGAGATAACTAAAGCACAAGGACAGCCAACAACCAGCACGGCCAATCCCCGGTAAATCCATTCACTCCATTCCGCGTTTATGACAAGCGGTGGAATAACGGCAATGGCCAACGCTATCAGCATAATGGCGGGTGTATAGAATTTTGCAAATCTATCAACAAATGCCTGGGAAGGGGCTTTTTCGGCCTGAGCTTCTTCAACAAGATGTATGATTTTTGCAATCGTCGTATCCTCTACTCGTTTTGTGACCTCCACTTCCAGCAGTCCTTCACCATTTAAGGTTCCAGCAAATACTTCACCCTCAACCGTTTTAAATATTGGCTCTGATTCCCCTGTAATGGCTGCCTGATTCAGTGTCGAAGCCCCTTTCGTGATCCTGCCGTCCATAGCAAGCTTCTGACCGGGTTTGACAATCATGGTGTCGCCCACCTCAATCTCATCAACAGCAACCATCATTTCGTGATGTCCCCTACGAATCAAGGCCTCTTTAGGAGCTATATTCATTAATGATTCTATAGAATTCCGGGCTTTATCCATCGAATATTTTTCCAGAGCTTCACTGATTGCAAACAGAATAACGACTGTTGCTCCCTCGCCCCATTCACCAAGCACAGCTGCTCCAATAATCGCAACCGTCATTAGGGTGTGCATATCAAAGCGAAGTCTTACAAGATTTTTCAGTCCATTGATAAATAGTGAATATCCGCCAACTAAAATTGCAGCCGCATAGCCAATCACTGGCATATTACTTCCATCGCTATATTGTTTATCCAATATCCAACTGATTAAAAGAAGGAAAGCAGAAATTACTACTTTAATATTTTCTTTTTGCTTCCAAAATGGTTCCTTTTCTATAACCTGTTCTTGTTCATCCCGGATTTTAAGATTATCAAAGGCTCCGGCTTTTTCAATTTCTTCTATTGTCGTATTTCCTTGAATCGAAATCTTCGAAGCCCCGAAATTGATTTTGGCAACTTTCACTCCCTCAAGGTCACGGACATTGTTTTCAAACTTAGCCGCACAATTCGTGCAGGATAGACCTTGAATCCGATACGTTTTTAATTGAGATTCAGACATCGACTCTCACCTCCTGCTGATGTTCTAATGCAATTAGAATTAATTGTTTTATATGATGATCATCTAATGAATAAAATGCTAACTTACCTTCTTTTCGAAATTTTACGATTGCATGTTTATATAGGGTACGAAGATGATGTGAGGTTGTTGCCATTGAGGCACCAATGATATTTGCCAAATCACACACACACAACTCCTCATCCGTACATAGCGCATAAGCAATTTTCGCTCTGTTTTCATCACCGATAACTTTAAACAGCTTCGATATACTAGAAATATTCACCTGACTCATTTCATCTTGAATGCGGTTCACTTTTACTTCATCATGCAGGTGAACATCACACATATCCTTCATTTCCGCCATCTTCTCACCCCCTTCATTCAAATATACGTTTGATTATAATATACCACATAATTTCCTGGATATTCAAATCTGTATTTGAATGTAAAAGAAACTTACTCCCTCCCCAAAGCAGACTTGATAAAAGCTGTATATATGACTATATATGAAAACCACTGGCTTTTGTCTCTGAACCGTATCAATTTTTCGTTTATTATCTTCTTATAACAAAAAAAATTGAAGGGACATGAGCTTCCCACATGTCCCTTCAATCTAATGATCTTCGTACTTTCTTATCCCAATGCCTTAATAGAATAAAATAATTAATTTAGTATTTTTTTGAAAAACTATGATATACTTAGTCAAACCTTATAAGCGTTTTACTTTACTTGTACCGTTTACCCTGCTCAATCTTTGAGCAGGTTTTTTTGACTTTCTTTTTACAAAACAAAAAGACAGACCCTATAACTAGGATCTGTCTTAATTTGTTTTGAAATTATGCTTTTTGAACGTTAGAAGCTTGAGGTCCACGTTGACCTTGTTCTACTTCAAAAGTAACTTCTTGACCTTCGTCTAAAGATTTGAAACCTTCGCTTTGGATAGCTGAGAAATGTACGAATACGTCGTCTCCGTTTTCGCGTTCGATGAATCCAAAACCTTTTTCTGCGTTAAACCATTTTACTTTACCTTGTTCCATTGTTGTTGCCTCCTAGTGCATTTAAGCACATTGTATTACTATCCTTGCTCTAAGTCATCATCGAAAACGAAAAGTAGTACTTTTAGTATCCTTAGTACCGAACAAAAATAATTAAGACTAAGCATAACATTAAATGGTAGCGATTGCAAATAATTTAAGTGAACTTTTTTCAAGCAATTTTTAATACTCTTTAAATTCGACAGAAAAGATTAATCAAGAACTTCAATCTACTTCTTTATAATAAAGTGGTCAGACCACATAAGCGCTTTTTTACTTTTTAGGAACTGTTACTCCTATCGGCCGATAATGTATGATTTTAACAAGTTGCTCAGCCATATAATCAGGTGTATTTTTAAATTCATCCTGTACCCATTGTATTATCATACCCAATATAGAATATGCATGATAACTAGCAAGCAAGTCTTTATTAATGGCCCCGTCATCATTTCTTACTAATAAGTCCTCTAGAGATAA
Organism: Peribacillus sp. NPDC096540; assembly: GCF_050278525.1. Classification (NCBI taxonomy): domain Bacteria; kingdom Bacillati; phylum Bacillota; class Bacilli; order Caryophanales; family Bacillaceae; genus Peribacillus; species Peribacillus sp. NPDC096540. The sequence continues at coordinate 68,618 of NZ_JBNNTG010000022.1, forward strand.
TTGTTTTATGACAGTCCCCAATCTGTGCTGAAAACCAGTCAAGGCCGTTGGCTTCAATATCATCTGGTAAAATGTCCTATGATTTTCTACATGATGAAAAATACGTATAGTAGAAGACTGCAAACTTTCTATATCCAAAACCTCGATAGTCTTGTAAGGTGCCTGATATGATTCAATTAAGTCATTCATCACGTCATCAATCACATCATTAAACAAGTCTTCTTTGTACTGAAAATGCTTATAAAAAGTGCCACGATTAAGATCCGCTCGTTGTACGATTTCTAAAATTGTTATTTCTTTAAATTCTTTTTCAGCCATTAAAGATATAAGGGATTCTTTTAATGCAGCTATAGATTTTTTTACCCGTCTATCCATTTCATAACCTCCAACGCATTTTAATGTACATACTTTCTTCTTTTGTTTATTAATAAACAAATTATGGTTTTTTTGCTGATTGTACCTCTTTATATAGGGGATTATAATATAGATAATGAAAGTTAACAAACAAGTGTTCATTAATTATCCAGTAATAAAACACTAAGAATCTGGGGGAACAAATATGAAATTACAAGGGAAAGTAGCCGTAGTTACAGGCGCTGCATCTGGTATGGGGAAAGAAATCGCGGTTCTTTACGCAAAAGAAGGAGCAAAAGTAATCGTCTCAGATATTAATCTGGAAGCGGCACAAGCAGTCGTTTCTGTTATCGAAGCAAACGGTGGAACAGCTGCTTCCATCTTAGCTAACGTTGCAAAAGAAGAGGACGTACAAGCCATGATCGACCTTGCTGTTGAAAAATATGGGACTCTGGACATTTTAGTAAATAATGCAGGCATTATGGATAACTTCATTCCTGCTGCTGAAATTACAGATGAACACTGGGAACGGCAATTTGCAATTAACACAACGAGTGTAATGCGCTCAACAAGAAAAGCCCTTCCAATCTTTCTTGAAAAAGAAGCAGGAGTAATAGTGAACATTGCCTCTGCTGGCGGATTATTCGGTTCAAGAGCAGGCGCTGCCTACACAGCTGCTAAACATGCTGTAATTGGTTTTACTAAAAACGTTGGCTTTCAATATGCAACAAAAGGTATTCGTTGTAATGCCGTTGCACCAGGAGCCGTAGCCACAAATATCAGTACAACCATTAATCAGCCAAATGAATTTGGTATTGAGAGGGCAATGGTTGGGATTAACGTCAACCCTCGTACGGGCGAAGCTACAGAGATTGCTAAAGTAGCTTTATTCCTGGCTTCTGATGACTCGAGCTTCGTGAATGGTACAGTTGTTACAGCTGATGCCGGCTGGACTGCCTATTAATTTATAAAAAAACTCACTGACGCCTGTCTCAGTGAGTTTTTTTTACTGATCATCATACCTTTTTTTATTTTTCGGTAATAAACTTTTCGACCATTTCCTCTAATATGGCTGATTCGTTTGCCAAGTCTTTGTTCTGTGCCTTTAATCCGGCCATAATGTTACTTTGTTGAATAGCAGCAGCAGAAATTTGTTCAGTTGTTGCTACTCCCTCTTCTGAGATAGCAGCAATTTCCTGAATAGATGCTAAACTTTCATCTGAGGATACATTAATTCTTTGCGAATGGTGCGCTAATTGTTCTGTGCCTTTCAATAGTTTTTCTACAGATTCAAAAATCTTATTGAAAATCTCACCATTGTTCTCCACTAAGGAAACTCCATTTAATATATCTTGGAAGCTCTCATCATTATTTTGGATAACCTTTGCGGTTTGTTCATTAATTCGCATGATAGATTCAGAAATAACATCAATGGATTCATCTGTTTGTACAGCCAGTTTTTGCACTTCTTGGGCAACTACGGCAAAACCTCTGCCTGCATCTCCTGCTCGTGCAGCTTCAATGGAAGCATTCAAGGATAGCAGGTTCGTTTGAGATGCAATGATTCGTATTAAACCAATCACTTCATTTATCTTAACTACATCCTCTTCCAAGCTAACCAAATTGGCTTTACTCGCTTGGCCATTCTCCATGATTTTGTCCATTTGACTCGTTACATCCTGTACTTGTTTACTCCCCTGTTCGGCAAGTTTGTTCGTATGTAGTGTAAATTCATTCATTTTATTCGTTTGGTCGCTCATTAAACGAATTGTATCCGTTAAATCACTGATCATATTAGAAATTCGGTCAATATGATGGGCCCGTTCTTCTGAAGCTTTTGCTTCTTCTGTTGTCCCTGTTACAATCTGATCATAGGATTCTACCATCTCTTCAAAAGATTGATGAATGGACACTGTGGTTTGAGTCATCGTTTGAGCATGTTCACGGACATTTTGAATAATATGGGACAAATTCACTCGCATATCTTCAAACCCGTGTGATAGATCCCCAATTTCATCTTGTCGAACACTAGTGATAGGTTTACTTAAATTTCCTACTGCCATATCACTCGTGAAACCAACTAGTTCATTAACAGGACGGGAAATTTGTCTCCCTATAACATAAGCGCTTATTGCACCCAATAATACTGCACTTATAAAAAATAGAATATTAAAGACAATCATTTTGCTTTTCATCTCAGGAATAAACGACGCATCCATATCAATACCTACAATAGCATCCGTTCCTTTGATAGGTGTAAAGTAAGACTTGTGTGTGCCCCATTTATCTTTATAGATTTCACTTAAGACTTCTTCTTTTCCATTTATCGATTTTGCCTGTTCTGGTGTAAATGGGGATTCCACCATGAAATCCTTGCTGCCATTCAATGCCACAATGACATCTGAATCATTCTCCCGCTTCAGGACATAAACATATTCAATGCCTTTTCTCTTTTCCACAAAGGCATCTAATTTTCCCAAGATAGTTTCTCCCTGATCTGAAGCATTTTCTATCAAATCCGGATCAATGCTTGCAGCCAAACTGCGGGCATTTTCAGATAGCCGCTCGTCAAATTGCGGAAGGACATTTTCATTAATCATATTATTAGTAATATATGAAAAACAAAAATCCATAGCACCTGCAAATAGTACGAACGGGATTATGTAGAATACGAATAATTTAGCTAGTAAAGATCGTTTTGGATTTAACTGTGAAATTTTCAACCTTACATCCTCCTTAGATTAAAGCCAGCTCTTTTATAGTTAGAAAAGGAAATAAATCTAAATGAAGTAATTGTAGATTTTTGTTCAAATCCTCACTTCTATAAAAGATGATTGCCATACTTCGATCATGTTGAAAAGGAAGCTGCCTATATTCCAAAATATGTTCAAACTCATTTTGAAGTCCTATATGATTAATCCGTTCAACATCTTCTAAATTTATTTCCAATGGAACCTCGGCAAAGAAAAAGCTATAAATATTATCGTCCATCTCATCCAATATTCGATTCCAATCAGGTTTCGTTCCTAAAAAATAGTGTTCATACATATTCATCCCATAGGCATGATACCCTAGATCTGTTGTGCCCGCTCCCGCAAAACGCAAGGGATTAATTTCAATGGGAATAACTCTGTCTCCTTTTTTACGAATTTCAAAGTGTACAGGGTAATTCCTTAGGGGTAGAACAGTTTGGACTTTCCTCATAAACTGTAGAGCATCATGATAGATTTCATTTATAGCTATCTTCGACGTATAATAGATTCGATCGGATGTATCATAATCATCCTTAAATAAACGTTTAAACACGTTCAATATAATTGGTTCACCATCCTGATTAAAATAACCATCAATGGCATATTCCTCTCCCTGAATCCACCCTTCTACCAAAACAGTCTGAGAACCTACTACTGTTGAATCATACAATCCATCGGAATGCTGTAAATCTTCCTTCAAATGGCTCACGGCTATATCCCAATCCTGTTCATTCTTAACTTTGTGTACCCCTACGCTTGAATAGCCAATATTGGGTTTGATAACAACAGGAAACGGAATTTGTTTTTTATCCATATCACTTATTATGGATAGATCAATTTCTTGGAAATAGAAATCAGGATATAATGATTTCGTTAGATTACGAACCTGACTTTTATCTTTTAATAACTTAGACCATATGTATTCATTGCTATTTGGTTGAAAATGACCTAATAATGTAATGCCATTCTCAGAGTTTGTAAGAATCCTCTTGCCCATTTCCATAGACTTAAAAAATTCCGTATTTTTTTGAATGTTTAGCTTTTCTGATGATAGTGTGTTTCCCCATCGCCCATGTTCCAACACTGGAATCTGCTGATTCTCTAATACCTTTAGAAGAATTGGTGAAACAGTGGGCTCATTCAAAATAATCATGTTTTCCACCTAACTTATACTGTTTTATGTATCCCAATATTTAATCGGTTAAAAGCGGTAAGTATTTAGCTTATATAGGTAATTATTATTATTAACATCATGAAAAACCGAATCATTAGTGAACCTTTTTACCTATCCCCCTAACTTAAAACTTATTTGAGTACTAAGGAAAAGCTCAGGTCATTAGCCCTGAGCTCCTATTTCCCTATTGTTCATGCATCTAGATTCTAAAAAATGATTTTTCAATTGATGTCGACTTGAAAAAGAAATAACCTAACATTCCGCCAAACGTATTTAATAGAAGATCATCCACGTCAAAGGTACCGATGGAAAAGACAACCTGAGAGACTTCGAAACATAAACTTACTAAAATGGAAATACAGCACACACTCTTTAGAGACATATACTCCTTTCCAATTACGAGGGGGAGAAATATACCAAGGGGGATGAATAATGCTATGTTTCCAAGCAAATTGATTACATTGTGACTTGTCCTGTTTTGAACATTATTCACTATTTCATTAAATGGTATGTAATTACCGAACAATAATAATCTATCTTTCATACTTGCTGGGTTTTGTAAATTACTTTGAAGCTGATCAAGAAGAAAAGTTATATCAATATGGCCAAACTTAAATAAAATGACCTTGGTCAGCAAAAATACATAGATTGCAAACAATGCTGGGATAATGATATCCTGTTTAATTATCACTTTCTTCATTTATCTTGCCTGTCACTTGCATACTCATCAGAAAAAGCCGTCACGATGACTCCACCCATATTATCTCCAGATATTTCATACTCATTGCCCTGCACCTCAACCGTTTTTTTTGAGGATACAGGATAATAAGAGACTTCATATACCACACCAGCTATAGTTTCCCCAATCTTCTTTTTCTCTTTTATATAAGTAAGGTATTCTTCCAAAGTAAAATCCTTCTTCTGCATGATCATACTATGAGGCAGACCAACATAGCGGAAATGCCATGGCTCATATTCAATACCTGTGATATCTTTTTTATCTGCTGGATAACGTAGAATAAATCCATATTTCCAGGCATTCTTTTGTAACCACTTTCCTTCTGGGGCTTCATTCATACTCGATAGAGTGGAACCTATATCAAGGGATAATCCTAAGTTATGCTCACTATAACCAGCAGGTAATGCATATGCAGAACCCTTTTCTTGATAAAGCTGACTTTGCTCCCCTTCATCCCGATAGCCGCTGCTAATCAGGAAATGACGGACATTATCTTTTTCAGCCGCCTGAACCATTTTTAAGAATTTCTGTGCCACATCCTTTGACAGACGAATCCTTTCGTCCAACAAACTATATCCGTCTACCAGTTCTTCATGTTGAAATAGATTAACCACATCGGATTTAATTCCTTCCTTAAGCACGGGGTGTTCCTTATTGACCAGTAATAAATTTCCTTGATATACCTGATCCTTAGCCATGTCTAAGGTGACACTCTCCTGTAGAGCCCTTAGTCCTTGTTCTTCATCAATAATTTGAAAATCACCTTCCGATTTGTATTGGCTTACTTCACGTGCCAAAAGCAAAAATAAAACAAACAAAAAAACCCACTTCTTCATAAAACAGTCCTCCTTACCTTTTCTTTATAGGTTAGGGAAAATAGTTTAAAAAAAAGTGGGGAAATTATAAAGTTTTTCTTAAATCATTGCGGTAATCGCACTTCAAAAAGCGTCTGTATCAAATCGCTTTTAACGGATATCGTTCCGTTATGCTGCTCAACAATATTTTTGGCGATGAATAAACCTAGCCCTGTGCTTCCATCCTTATGTGATCGCGCCCTATCACTTGTGTAGAACATATCAAAAACATAAGGTAGCTCTTCTTCAGGTATACAAGTTCCATAGTTGATAACCTGCACCACAGCCTCCCCTTGATCAGTGAAACCAAGGATATCTACGAACTGTCCATCATTTCCGTAACGTACGGCATTGGTCAATAGATTTTCGAATACTCGTGCCAATAGATCCCCATCACCTAATATATTTAAATGCGATGTAAGATTCAATCTGGCACTCAAATGGTTTTTTTCGAAGTGGGGATATAATTCTTCACTTAATTGAATGAGCAATTCACTTAAATTGATGGACTTTTTCTCTAATGAAAGCATGCCATAGTTCATTCTGGTTATTTCAAAAAGTTCATCAATAAGTTTCTCTAATCGTTGGGATTTCGTATAAGCAATCGTCGTATAATGCCTGATTCGTTCTGCAGGTAAATCTTCTTCTTGAAGGATAAAGTCTAAATATCCCAAGACGGAAGTTAGAGGGGTACGCAAATCATGTGCCAAGTTGAGGACCAATTGATCCTTACTGCTTTCTGCAAAACCCCCTCTTTCTACGGCTTCTTGCAATTTCTCACTTGCCCGGTTAATATCTTCTGCTATATCCTGGAACTCATCTTTTGATAAGACATCTACTCTGCTTTTAAAGTCACCATTTGCGAGATCATTGATTCCATTGGAAATCTTATAAAAGTATGTCGCATAAGGTTTTGTAAGGAAAAAGAAGAATAGTATCGAGAGTGGGATAAAAATGATTAAAAAGAAGTTAAGATCTCCAAAGTTATTCATGATGACACGCAAACGGAACAATGGATCTTCAACCTTTACATTCGTATGATAGTAAAGTTGAAGGCCTTTATATACAAGGAAGGTAATGGTTCCAGCTATCAACATGCTCAATGCAAGCAATATTATCATTTTAGCCCTGAAGCTTCGTAACATGTCAGCCATTGAATTTATATCCCACTCCCCACACAGTCGTAATGAACTTGTTTTTATTTTTATCCTCGCCTAGCTTTTTCCTTAGCGTACGAATATGTACCATGACAGTATTGTTGCCAATTTCATAATACGCTTCGCCCCATACATTCTGAAAAATGCTTTCCGCACTAAATACTTTTTTGGAATGACTGGCTAAGAGAACCAAAATATCAAATTCCTTCGGTGTTAGCTCGATGGGTTCATCATATAGTATCACTTTGCGCTGATCAGGATAAATGGTCAAACCGCCGACTTCCAAGCTAGATTCATATTCGTTTACGGCTTGATTCAACTGCATAGCCCGTCGTAATTGCGCATTCACACGTGCGACCAATTCCATTGGGTTGAATGGCTTGGTCATATAATCGTCCGCCCCCATCACTAATCCAGAGATTTTATCCAGGTCGGAACTTTTTGCACTCAGAAAAATGATAGGCATTTGATAATGCTCTCTGATCTGTCGGGTAACTTCATAGCCATTCAGCTCCGGCATCATGATATCCAAGATGGCCAAATCTATCTTCTGATTTCGAATAACACGAATAGCCTCTTTACCATCCGATACCTTTATATAGTTATATCCCTCTTTCTCCAAATGCAAAGCAACCAAGTCAGCAATTTCCGCCTCATCATCAGCTATCAATATGGTAATCCGCTTCATCTGTATCTTACTCCTTTAAAAAATGTTGCCCATTACTGCAATTGTACTCCATTCCCATCCGATTTTACTTCTTATGGGACTAATATTGGTGGAAAATATATAATAAAATGGAACGCTGATGAATATTTCGGATCCAACTTCACTTCTTGAACCCTTATTCGTCCTCCTCAAATTGCTCAAATATATGATTTCATTAAACTTATTAAACTAGATTATAAGTTCTTGTTTATCTTTCTGATTTATAGAAAAAGAGAGGATATTCGCACATATTTTGAACGAACTATCCTCTCTTATAAGATACTGTAATTAACGTATAATATCCGCGTTTTGTCGGCAGGACCCCCACATTGGGATAAACAATTTATAATTCACTTTTCTTCCACAAATTTGGCAAACAAATTTTGTGGAAGAAACCTTTTCGATATGTGGTACTTGAATTAATTGCATTCCTTTAAACAAATGTTCCTTACAAACATAAATCATTACAATCTCCACCTTTCCATTGTGAAAACATGTAATTCTATGAAAATGTAATGTTACACAGATTCAATGATCATTGAAATCCCTTGCCCTCCACCGATACACAAGGTCGCTAAGCCATACTTCTTTCCTTGATTTCTCAATTCAATCGCTAAAGAATTCAATATTCTCGCACCACTCGCTCCAACCGGGTGACCTAATGCGATTGCTCCACCATTTACATTCACTTTCTCTCTATTTAGGCCGAGTTCTTTTTCAACGGCAAGATACTGAGCAGCGAACGCTTCATTAGCTTCAATCAAATCGATATCATTAATATTTAAACCAGCTTTTTTTAATGCTATTTTGCTTGCTGATACAGGGCCGATTCCCATGATACTTGGGTCGACTCCAGCGATTCCCCACGAAACAATTCTGGCCATAGGAGCTATGCTTGGGTTCTTTGTCAAGTATGATTCGCTGGCCAAAATCACAGCTGCAGCTCCATCATTGATACCACTTGCATTTCCAGCAGTAACCGTTCCGTCCTTCTTAAAGGCTGGCTTTAAATCTGCTAGCCTTTCTTTAGTAGCATCATGACGAATATATTCATCCTCGGCGATAGTAATCCGTCTTCCTTTATTCTCAATAATAACAGGCGTAATTTCCTGTTTAAACCGACCTTCCTGCTGTGCCCTAGCTGCTTTATTTTGCGATTCTAATGCAAATTGATCTTGCGCTTCACGCCCGATTTTATATTGATTAGCCAAGTTTTCAGCCGTCATTCCCATTCCACAACCAACGTATTCATCAGTTAACGTCGCCCAAAGCATGTCATCCATTTCTGGAGATTTTAAACCCGTTCCAAAACGAACATTCCTTAAAACATGGGGAGACTGACTCATATTTTCTGTACCTAGAGCTAGAACGACCTGTGCTTCATCCAATGAAATCGTTTGAGCTGCAGAAACGATGGCTTGCAAGCCAGAACCACACAAGCGGTTAAGCGTCAAAGAAGGGCTCTCAATCGGTATCCCCGCCTTCAAAGCTACATGTCTAGCTAGGTAAGATGCATTTTTTGACGTATGAATGACATTACCAGCAAACACATGCTCAATTTCTTCAGCTTCCACCTTACTCTTTTCGATAGCTCCCCTACTAGCAATCTCTCCAAGCTCCACAGCCGAAACATCCTTTAAACTTCCCCCAAAACTGCCAAAAGGAGTTCTCGCTCCCCCTAAAAGATACACAGTATCCATTTGTCATTCCCCCTAAATAATTTTTCTACATGTTTTATATGGTGTCGATGTTAAATAGAAAGTTTGTTTTCTTAATGTTCCTTATCTACAACTCTGCTATATTAATCGCTTTACTGAAATACTGGAGGATGATGATAAAAACAGCGATTGTTCATAAAGATTTAGGATCTATTCCGTTCAATACAAGGGCATTTTTATCTCCTTAACCATAAGGAGGTATTTACCATTCGAAAAATGGGAGCGTTTTATTTTTTGATTATTCTGACTATATTTATATTGATTATACTAATAAGTTATAGTAAAGTAAAATTTAATATTTTAATTTGTAAGTAAGTATTACTAATATCAAAAAGTCCAATGATTATTCAAACAGACATAAAGCATTGAAAAATGAAAAGAGTATAAAAAAACAGTATATCTAATACATTTCGTATTTTTACTAGTTTTTATTCTCAATCTAAAACAAAGCAGCTGGACAAATGAAAGGATGTGAATGAATAATATTAAGTATTCAAATAATAGGATCATCTCGCTAGCTTTTGTAGATACTAGGCGGGTGTGTCCAACCTTACAAATCGTTTTTTCCTTCCTTCACAGAGCAAATTCATCGAGACTATCTCAGCGATGACTTCCAGGCTTCAGCTCTTTCATCACAACTAATCTTGCAGCTCAAAAAAAAACGGATTACCCTATCTCAGCCCATCTAGAAATCTCAAAAGAACTAATTAATGAAATACAGTTCAACTAACCTTCTGCATCCTCGGCAATCAAAGAAAGGGATGCCCGTAACGAACCAAACCTCATTCTTTTATGGCGGCACAACTTTAAGGTTAGGCTTTTATAATGAACTATCCATAGAAAGTGGAACAATATATTTTGTAATCATTATGAAATAATTACCTTTGGCTTATCCATTGAATACTAATAACACAATTCATTTCTTTTAATAGGAATGCCAAAAGATTACTCAAATTAATATCCTATAGCATCTAGTGTAATTTCGGAGAGGATACGAATCATCTGGAAGTTCTTCTAGAAAGAATTCTTATTACTAATCTATAAGGAGAAAAGCCATGAACTTTGAACAATTATTATATATTGTTGAAGTCGCAAAACACAATTCTCTATCTATAGCAGCACAGAATCTTCATGTGACTCAATCCGGTATCAGCCAGTCCATTACTAGTTTAGAAAAGGAATTAGGGATAAAAGTTTTACATCGGTCACGGGGACACGGTGCTGTACCAACCGATGAAGGTAAAATCATTCTGAAACAAGCCTACGAAGTACTAAGAAAGGTTGAAGAGATAAAAAACAAGGCCAACTCCTTCAATTCCATGGAAATAGGAGAACTCAAATTATCGACTATACCAGGATTAACTACGGTTCTGGTAAAAGCTTTAGCTGTTTTTAGAAATGATTATCCACATGTAAATGTGGAAATAAACGAAAAAAGCGTCTCTTCTGTGATTGAAGATGTTCGACAACATAGGACCGATATCGGACTAATTGCATATTCAACAGATTGGAACATAAATATGGAAGGAATAGCTTTTGAATCACTATTTGAAGGTAAGCAAAAAGTCTATGTATCTAAACATTCTCCCTTAGCGTTCACTGGTTCCATATCTCCACATGAGATACTTGATGAAACGCTCGTCACATATTACGGTGAATTTATGCAATATTTTGTTCAAGATTTCTTTAACAAATACAAGCCCTTGAAAGTCCTATTTACATCAAATAATTTGGACGGAATTTTCCAAGCCATCATCGAAAGTTTGGCTATTACATTTGCTCCTGATTTTATAATGAAAAACCATCCTCCTGTCATAAATGGTGATATCATTCCGATTGATTTAGTGAATCATAGAGGTGTAAATATTTCTTTCGGGTTGATTCTATCAGAAGATAAACATTTATCCATTTTTCCCACCAAGTATATTCATTATCTAAAATCTGAAATTATGAAGATTTAAGAAAGAAACAAGAGTCCACTTTGCACATAACCTGTCAAGTAGACAATGAAAAAAGAGAATATTAAGTTTCGGCCTTTTCTCGATATCCAATCAGGGAAAGGCCTTTAAGTTTCTCTTGAAAGCGTTCATGATGATGTTGACATTTATAAACTGACTACATTAGCAACATATCAACCTTATAAGTAACACGAGATATGTCATAAAAAGAGCTTTAAAACTTTTAATTAGTCATTGGTTAGGGGAATTTTTTGATTTGTCTTCACCGTCATTCCCTATGACACCGTTGAGTAATCATATGATTGATCAGATGACTTTGATACATTACCTTCTGAAAAGGATTTTGAGAAGCTGACTGTTCAGTTTTCTTGCATTTTCGCTTGCCCATTGAACAGAACGACTCGAACAATACTCATGTATACGATCTGCCAGTTCGTCTTTATCTGCAGCTAGACCTTTTCTGAAGTTGGAAATTCTCTCAATAATGATAAAGACACTCTTGAAAAATATATCCCCCAAAATTTTTCCGGGAAAACCATGCCCTGTTGATTCCAATTCATCTAACTCTTCACGATTCTTTTCAGTAAGAACAAAATTGAACAAGAAGTTGCAGAAAACTGGCCTGATGTACTACATAAAACATTGACAAAGAATTGAAACAAAGGTGGGGCATTGTACCCCCACCCAAATTTTTGATAAAGGACCATTTTACTTAGCTCCTAGTCCTCCATCAACAACCAATATTTGTCCTGTGCAATAATCAGAAGCTGCAGAAGCAAAGTAAAGGACAGCTCCTACTAAATCATTGTCTCTACCTAATCTCCTTACTGGAACTTGTGAGGAAATTAGTTGTCCAGCTTTTTGTACAAGCGTTCCCGGTATTTCTGGATCATTCATTCCCGTTTGGAAAACTCCAGGAGCAATGGAATTTACATTCAATCCATGACGTCCCCACTTAACAGCAAGATCCTTCGTTAAAGTCATAACAGCACCCTTACTTGTTGTATATCCTATAGAATCTACAGCTTCTGGGTCTGTGCCTTTAAATCCAATGCTAGAAGAAATGTTAATGATTTTTCCATATTCGTGTTCAATCATGTGTCTTCCTACAGCTTGACACATCAAGAATGTTCCAGTCACATTGGTATCAATCATTGATTGCCATTGATGTAAAGGCATTTCGGTAGCAGGCGTTTCAAAAACCGTTCCACTGCTATTGATTAAAATTTCAATCTTTCCAAAATGAGAAATAGCTTTATCTACACCTTGACGAACCGATTCTGGATCTGTTACATCTAATGCAAGAGCAAGAGCTTGTCTTCCTAGACCTTCGATTTCTTGTACAACTTTCTCGCAAACCTCTAAACGACGTGAACATACTATTACATTTGCTCCAGCTTCTGCCAGCGTCAGTGCCATGACACGTCCTAACCCACTACCGCCTCCCGTAACGATTGCTGTTTTTCCTGTTAAATCAAACAATTTTTCAGTCGACATTCAAGATCTCCTCCTAAATTTCCTCACATGGAAACGCTTTTAATAGCAACTACATTTATTTTTAATATTCAGAAATTAAAATATCACTCATTCTAGGGACTTATAAAATACAATTAAAGATTTTTATTTGAAACTAATTCATACTTTTCAAAAGATGAACATCGAATTCTTTCGCTATTATAAACAAGGAAAAAATCCCCTCTACTCACTTACCTCCCTAAAAGTAAGGTCTGAAAAAAAGAGAAGCATATTCGTCACATAGGACAATGGACTTCTCTTCACTGCGAATCTCACTGTAAATATTCTGTCACATTTACAGGTTCAATTTCTTCAACCGCACAAGTGAATACTCTCAACTCTCTGCTTCAAATTTCCCTTGGTTTTTTTACGAATCTATCTTTTAAAATTTTGTTACATCTATAGGCTGAATTCCTTCAGCTGCACAATGATCATGGTATTTCTGCAAGAATGACTCCCAATTATCTCTAGCAATAATTTCTCCATCCTCATTCAAATAGTCTAATGTTGCCTCAACAACATTTAACGTAATAACCTCTTCATCCCCTACAGATTCAGGTGTATGTTTGGATCCAGCAGGTTCATAAACGACATCCCCCGCTTTAGAAACCCAATCATTCTCCATATACCTCCAAGCGCCTTTAACAGTATACACAATAACTGTTCCAGGATGGAAATGGGTAGGAAGCTGTGTACCCGCAGGAACTCTTAATAGGGTAATTGTTTGTCCTGTTACTGGATTAGCCTTCAATAACTTAAAATGAGCCACTCCAAAATAAGGAATCCAAGGTAAATCATCTGGACAGATATTACTTGCATCATATACTTCTACAGCTTTTGCATTCCTCATTAAAATCCCCTCTTCTACTTTAAGTTTTTAAATTCGTATATTGATAGCGCTTACACAGGTGAGATCATTAGCTATTACGAATTTAATTAATTTTTAGTATACTTATAATTATTTATTTAATAAAATTATGATTTTTAATATTCAGTTTAGTTAGATTAATATACACTAGCAATTTCCCTTCCTATTAGGATTATGATTTTTAAATCTAAACTAGCTTCCTCCTCCCTTTTATCGTAGTGTTTACTCGTTTTGTTGGACGTACGCCGATCCAAAACAATACTCCGATAATAATCATCCCAAAAGCAGAGGCTTGAAAGGCATAATGATAGCCTAATGCCTCAGTCGCTGCATATTGGATAAAATAACCGAATACGATAGGAGCAATCATACTTCCTACATTTGAAAGAGCAATGTACGCCCCTTGTGCCTTTCCGATGTTTTGGGGAGAAAATAAATCCATCAATATGGAGGGTGCGAGTGAAAGAATGACCATCCCAAAACCTGGAGCAAGGGTGAAGCACAGAATAGAGATCGCACTCGAACTCACAACACTTCCAAGATATAAGCACATAGCAGAGAGCACCATCATAAAACTAGCAAGATTGACACGTGCTTTCCGAATATCTCCTGTTTTGCGATAAAGCCTATCTGATAACATGGCAAATCCAATTTGGCTAAAGGCAGCAAATAGAAATGGTAAAGCTACGGCTAGTTTTAAAGTTTGATCATGAAACTGATGCACGGTGGAAAAATATGCTGGATACCACACCGATTGAACGGACACTAACCAATAGGCACAACCTCCAGCCAAAACGGTCAACATATAATTTTTAGAAAAAAGATGCGGAAGAAAATGACGCCAAGAAACCTTCGAGAGGGTGGATGAATGCTGTTCCACTTGATCAAATGAAGCAAATCCGATTTCTTGTGGATTCGCTTTACCGTAAAGCAACCAAAAACCTAACCAAATCAGTCCGACAATACCCATCGCTACAAAAGCAGATCTCCATCCATATTGGTCGATCAAGGAAATTAATAATGGGGAAGCAATCGCAGGTCCCATCATCGTTCCAAACAGAACCGTAGCATAGCTTATACCATGCCTGTGTTTCGGAAACCATTTTCCTAGCATAGTCGTGACTACAGGAGAAGCTGGACCTTCACCTGCTCCCAAAATGATCCTTGTTAATATAAGAAGAGAAAAACTGGAAACAAAAGGGGTGGCAAATTGAACCGTCACCCAGATCAATGACATCCAAATAAACATTTTTTTCGGATTTTTAGAATCCGCCATACCACCGAGTAAAATGGATGTTATGGTAAAAAACCAATAAAAAGAACTTCCCACAAGTCCCCATTGAGAAGCACTTAAATCTAGCTCCTTCATTAGAGGGACCGATACCAAACCAATGAGAATTTTATCAATTTGGTTGATCATAGCAATAAGAACGGCAAATAATAAGATAATCCAAGAATACTTTGGAGTACTTGGCATATAATTCCCCCTAATTTTCATCATTCAAATAAGCTCTTTTCCTCGTCCATATACCTTCCCATCCCAAAAGTAAGCGGTTTCATCAAAAAGATTAAGAATCAGGAAACCCTTTGTTAAAACCAATGGCTTTTAAATCCTTTTTTTGAGCTTGAAATAACGCAGTTTGAAGCAATAAAATCTCACTATAAAAAAGTCTCAATAAATGAAAAGGTTTCCATAAGTACCATTGAAGAACCCCTCCTTTTCTGGCGTTAGGAATATTATCAATATTCTGAATATTATTATATCCATTACAACCCTCATGAATAAAATTAAATAATTTAAACTGCAAGTAACTTTCACTTATATTCAGCAGATGAACAACGATGAATAGTGAAAAACTACTACAAAATTCACCCAATCCTCTATCATACTCCATCGCCCTATCAGAAAATAGCCGTATCTCTTTTTACATTAGTCACACTTAAGTACAAGTTAAAATATCTAATTTTATATAACTGTCATGAAAAGGTAGAATTAAAGAGAAAGAATATTTAAATATTCAAAGTATATTTTGAGTTTGCTCATAAGGGTGTTGAATCAAAATAGGAGGTTGAATCTATGGACTTACAATTATCAGGAAAAAAAGCACTCATCATAGGAGGAAGCCGAGGAATTGGTAAAGCTATTGCCCGCCAGTTGGCTCTAGAAGGTGTAGATTGTACGATTTGTTCAAGAAATGAATCCTCACTACAGAAAGCTGCAGAAGAATTAGCCCAAGAAACAAAACGAAATATCTATCCAATCGTGGCAGATACCTCAAATCCTAACTCTATCCTCAATTTAGTTGAAAACGCAGCAGCAGCGATGGGGAGTATTGATATTCTAATCAACAGTGGCGCCCGTGTTGGCGGTACAGAGCCAGAGAATTTTCACGAAATTAAAGAGGAACTTATTTTGAAAGATTTTGAAGAAAAATATATGGGCTATTTTCGTTCTATGCGAGCTGTTGCTCCTTATATGATCAAAAATAAGTGGGGTCGTATAATCAATATAAGTGGTCTCGCTGCTAGAATAGGTGGCAATTATTTTAGTTCTGGTCCACGAAATGCATCCGTTGTTCATTTAACGAAATCAGCATCATTAGAATTAGGAAAACACGGCATTAACGTCAATGCTATTTATCCAGGGATTGTAGATACGGAAACGAATAGAAAACAATTCAATACGGAGAAAGCTGTAAGCCAAGCAGCAGCTATGAGTCCTCTTAATCGCTTGATTACACCGGAGGAAATTGCTTATGTCGTTACCTTCCTAGCTTCACCGTTATCAACATCGATTACTGGCGATGTCATTTCCGTAACTGGCGGCATTGGTAATACCGTTCATTACTAAAAACACGCAGTCAACATCTTCTTTTTAACGTTTTTCCCTCAATTCAATCAGTAGCACAGACCAAGGACATAGTTTGTGCTACTCTTTTTTATATTAATCAATTTCATAATGCATTATTTTAAAATGTCACAGACGAACAGAAAAAATTCTTTCAAATAGGAATTCACACGTTCAACGGCAGTTCGGTATTTTAGTGTTTCGTATTTCGAGTCATAACTATCATATCGATAGGAATTTTCGCGTACACAGTTGGAACAAAGTTCTTATCAAAACCAATTGGATCGGATTCGTTCTTCTTGTTATAAGCAATGACATATTGAGCACCCATCCGATATATCTGTTTGTATATCGCCATATAATCGTAGCCTGCATCCATTGTTCCATATCGAATAGAAAGGGATGGAAAACGTTCCTAAGAAGACAAATAGAAAGACACCTTTATGGATTCATAAAGGTGTCTCTTTCGTTACCCTATAAGAGCACTATTAAGTATACGATCAATTCCTATTAGTTATAACATCCGTAGTACGTAAAAACTCGTTGATTCGGGAGATAGTCCATTCAATGTTCTTTGAAAAAACATCCATGTTTGCAAAATAACCATGAATCATGCCTGCTTCACATGCATATGCAACTTTGACACCCGATGTTTTCAAACGCTCAGCATATGCCCTTCCTTCATCCCGAAGCACATCATTTTCCGCCGTAACCACAAAGGCTGGTGGGAGATTACTTACATCTTCCGCTATTAAGGGAGAAGAGTACCCATTATGCTTGTCCTCTTCATTTCGTAAATAATGATCACGGAACCAAAACAAAAGCTCGCGGTCCAAACCAAATCCTTTTGCGAATGCTTGATGAGATTCCGTATTGAACTCAAGGTTTGTCGCAGGATAAATCAGAACCTGTGCAAAAATGTCGGGACCTTTTCTATCTCTCGCCATCATCGTCACGACAGTCGCGAGATTCCCCCCCACGCTATCTCCTCCTACTATTAATCTCGACACATCTCCGTTAAAAAAAGAGCCTTTTTCATAAACCCATTCCAATGCAGCATAAGCGTCTTCGATCGGGGTCGGAAACTTATGCTCTGGAGCAAGACGATAGTTAACAGATACCACAATACTGCCCGTTCTATGTGCCAGCAATCGGCAAATTGGATCTGTCGATTCGAGGTCTCCCAGAACCCATCCTCCACCATGGTAGTAAATAAACAAAGGGAAGGGACCTTGCCCTTCCGGTATATATACCCTGCATTTGATTTCAGCATCTTTGCTTACTGGAATCATCCAATCTTCTACCTTTGAAAGCACATCTGATTCGATAGGAGGCTGAGGTGCTTTGGAAAGCATCTCTCTTACAGTCTTATGATCCATCGTATGAATAGGAGGCATCTGATTAAATGCTTGTAAATACTTTTCTGCTTGCGGATCTAAATTTGCCAAGAAACATCATCCTCACTTTACTTTCTATAAAATTAACTCTGCTTTTCTACTAAATTCTCTTTCCGTACACGATTATCAGCTGTTTATTATTTATTGACAGCCATTCCTTCTCTATAAACCTCGAAATCAGGGGCAATTTTTCGACCATTGGACATGTTCAGCCACAATCTTAATAAATGACGTTTGCACTCATCTTCTTCATAATCTTCAAATGTAGTTCGTGAATGAAAAATCGTATAGTTATTAACAAATTGCATATCACCTGGTTCCATCATCATATCAATATGCATGTTTGTATCATGCGTAAGGGAATCTATATAGTTAAATACTTCAATTTCCTCTTTCGTCAAAGAGATACCTGTTTTCGATTGTGCGGATTCAACGTATTGACGTAGATATCTGCAGCTCAATTTACCATCGTAATAACTAAAGATAGGTGATGTGAATATTGGAGACTGACCTGGTGCTTCTTCCCCACGAAGATCATGATTGAATGGACGGTAGAGGGTTTCAAGATACTCTGGGTGCTTCTCTAAAATTTCATTATAAACAGCGATTGCACTTGCGATACTACTTAAACCACCCGATTTCGCTTTGCGAAGACATAATAATCCGACTACATCAGCGAGGTCTGTATGATAGTCAAGATGTACATTCGTTTGGTAACCACGTACTTTTTTATTATCCTTAAAGTCAAGACCTTGGTTTTTTATATGCCCTAAGAGGGTTCCATTTGCATCTTGCGTGATTGGTTTACCCATGTGAAGTCCAAGACCCCAATAAATGATGCTCGCTTCCTCATCCGTATACTTATCCATCGGTAATCCACGAATTAATAGAAACCCTTTCCCATTCTCCAGTTTGTCTACAAAATAAGCGACTTCATCAGTAAGATTAGGAATCAGGAAATCTTCCTTTGTAAAATTAGGCGCTTTCAACCCCTTTTGTTGCACATGAATGACAGCCTTTTCAAGCTCTGCGATCGTTTTCTCGGACAAATGATCAATCCATGAATCATCCTTAGCTAAATCCATTCCTTTCCACGCTGATGGCCCTTGAATTTTTTCATTTATAATAGACGTCATGCATAATCCTCCTTCAATATAGTTCGTTTTTTACATAACTCTTTGCGCTAAATTTCCCCTGTTCTGTTTCTATGAATCTATTTTTTAACATTTAGTCCCCTCTACCAAATCAATTCCTTCCGTTGCACCATGATTATGGTATTTACCTAAATTTGATTCCCCTTTCTCATTCCATTCATCTTTCAAGTATTGAAATCCGTATCTACTTCATTACCGAGTAAATAAACTAAATATTCAATTTATTAACATTAAAATCTTTCATCACCCCCCTCTTACACTCTAACCCTTTCAAAATAATGAATTCAATTTGCTATCTAAGATTGAATATAATCAGATTTGGTTGTTGTGTGGCTTTGCTTGGCGGGACGTACACCAACCCAAAACAATAGACCGATAACGAGCATTCCAATGGAAGAGGCTAGAAACGCATAACCATACCCCATGGCTGCAGTCGCTGAATGTTGAATAAGATAACCGAATACAAGTGGAGCAATAATGCTGGTTACGCTTGCTAGAGCAATGAATGTCCCTTGCGCCTTGCCGATATTTTGAGGAGAAAAGAACTCCATCAATATAGCAGGTGCGAGTGAAAGAATCACATAGGCAAATCCGGGAGCAAGAGTGAAGAAAAGGATAGCCATTGCTGTTGAATCCGCGGCATTCCCTAAATACATACATAGAGCAGATAGCACCATCATGAAACCAGCAAGATTGATACGTGCTTTTCGAATATCTCCTGTTTTGCGATACAGCCAATCAGAGAACAACGCAAAACCAATTTGGCAAAAGGCAGCGAAAAGAAAAGGTAAAGACACGGCTAGTTGTAACGCTTGACCGTTAAACTGTTGAATGTTCGTAAAGTAGGCTGGAAACCATACCGATTGAACAGCCAATAACCAATAGGCACATCCTCCACACAAAACAACTAAAATGAAATTTTTCGAAATAAGATGTGGAAGAAACTCGCGCCAAGAAACCTTTGAAAGGCTCGATGACTGTTCATTCTCTTGATGAAAGGAAGGATGCCCGATTTCTTGTGGACTTTCTTTCCCAAAAATCAGCCATAGCACTAACACGATTAGTCCAATAACACCCATCGCAATAAATGCAGATCTCCATCCATACTGATCGATTAAGGAGATTAATAATGGCGAAGCAATCGCAGATCCGCCTGTTGTTCCTAATAATACAGCGCCAAACCCTATACCATGCCTATGTTTCGGGAACCATTTTCCCATGACTACCGTAGATAGAGCCGGAGCTGGACCTTCACCTGCTCCCAAGATGATCCTCGTTAACACGAGCAGAGACAAGCTAGAAACAAAAGGAGTAGCCAATTGAATCAGCAACCAAATCAAAGACATCAACGATAACATTTTTTTCGTATTTTTAGAATCCGCCATGCCACCTAGAATAAGAGAGGAAAAGGTAAAAGCCCAAAAGAAGGAACTTCCCACCATTCCCCATTGAGTTGGGCTTAACTCTAGCTCTTTCATGACAGGAACGGAAACCAAACCAATGATAATTTTATCGACTTGGTTGATCATACCGGAAAGAACTAGAAACAGTAAGATAATCCAAGAATATTTTGGCGTACTTGTCATATACCTCCCCCTAAATTTCACATAGTGAGTACCTTTTCCTTAAAATCGGAAAAGGAACCCTCCTTCACATATGTCAATTGGTGTTTCAATAAACGGTTTATCAAGTAATCTTCCAGATGGAAGTCCCATTACTTCAAGTTTTCTATAATACCGCCAGATGTTCGTTTACGTGCAGGTATACCGCCTCGACCTGGTTTCCCTGTATTCTCATCAATAAACATTGCAAAGTCTGGGGAAATTTCTCGGCCATTTGGCATCGTGAGCCATAATCGTAATAAATGACGTTTGCGTTCCAGTTCTGCATAATCTTCGTATTGAGTACGTGAGTGAAGAACTACATAATTATTGACGAACTGCATATCACCTGGTTCTAGCATCATATTAAAATGCAGTTTTTCATCATGAAGAAGGGAATCCAGTATGTCTAAGGCTTCAATTTCTACTTTCGACAACTGGACGCCTGTTTTCTCTTGGGCTGATTCGATGAATAAGCGAACATATCTACAGCTCAATTTCCCATCATAATAACTAAAGATAGGTGATGTGAATACAGGAGATTCACCTGGTCCTTCCTCCCCGCGACGGTCGAAGATAAATGGACGAGAGAGAATGCCAAGATACTCTGGGTATTTCTCTAAAAATTCATTATAAACAGCCATTGAACTTACGATGCTACTGTATCCGCCCGTTTTCCCCTTTCGAAGACTTAATAATCCGACAACATCCGATCCATCTGCATGAAAAGGAAGATGCAATTTCGTTTGATATCCACGTACATTTGAATTTTCTAAACTAAGACCTTGATCAATGACGTGCCCTAAGAGATCACCATTTGCGTTTTGCGACACCGGAGTACCTATATGAAGTCCAAGACCCCAGTAAATGATGCTTGCTTCCCCGTCTGTATATCTTTCCATTGGCAATCCACGAATTAATAGGAACCCTCTCCCCTTCTCCAATTCGTCTACAAAGTAATCGATTACATTCGAAAGTTCAGGAATCGGAAAGTCCTCCTTATTGAAATCAGGGGCTTTTAGGCCCTTTTGTTGCACATGAGATAAAGCATTCTCAAGAGATGCAATCTCTTTTTCGGACAAATAATAAATCCATGAATCATCTTTCGCTAAATCAGTCCCTTTCCAAGCTACTGACCCTTGAATTTTATCCTTTAAAATAATCGACATATAGAATCCTCCTTAAATCATATAAATAGTGTCTTATTATACTTCCGTCAGTTGTCTTAACTTTCTTCGTAAAGTTTTCCCTGTAGAGTTCTTAGGTAGCTCCTTGAGAAATTCAACTTGTCTAGGAAGCTTGTACTTTACCAGCTTATCCTGACAAAAATGGATAATGTCCTCTATCGTGATCTGCTCATCCCTGACTACGACATACGCTTTTACGATTTCTCCGTATCCTTCATCTGGAACTCCGACTACAGATGCCTCTACTATAAAAGGATGCTGATACAGCACTTCCTCTACTTCACGAGGATACACATTGTATCCACCAACGATAATGATGTCTTTCTTACGATCCACAATGTAGATGTATCCTTCTTCATCCATTCGTGCCAAATCACCCGTGTAAAACCATCCATCTATGAGGGCTGCTATTGTAGCTTCCGGCATCTTCAAGTATCCCTTCATTACATTTGGTCCTTGAACAACTAATTCGCCAACTTCTCCTCTCGGCAATTCCTTTCTCTCCTCATTGACTACCTTGCTTTTGACACCTGGAATATTTAAACCAATAGAGCCTGTCTTGCGTGTTCCCTTTAAAGGATTAATAGCAACGAGAGGAGACGTTTCAGAAAGTCCATACCCCTCTAAGATCATAACGTTAAACTTATTTTGGAAATTTTGAAGTAACTCGATTGGAATAGAAGCCCCTCCAGAAATACACAAGCGAATGGATGAAAAATCTTCCGCAGTGGCTTCAGATAATTGATAGATAAAGTTGTACATGGTAGGAACGCCAACAAACACCGTTCCCTGCTTTTCTCGAATAGTACGAACAACATCGAGAGGGCTAAATCTAGGTATGATAATGACAGTTGCCCCACAAGCAATAGGAGCATTCAGAGAAACGGTCATACAGAAAACATGAAACATCGGCAGAACAGCTACTACACGATCCTCATCATGCAGTTCCACTAATGTTGAAATAGATTCTGCATTGGAAGCCAAGTTTCGATGAGATAACATCGCACCCTTTGGTTTACCAGTTGTTCCTGAGGTGTATAGAATAACGGCAAGATCGTCTTGATCGATGAAAGGGCTTTCAAAATCTAGATTACTAGTTTCCATTAGACGCTCCCATGCCCATTCCTGATTCTTGCCATCTACATAAATGACACATGTTATATCTCTTGATTTTTCTTTTAATTCTGATAATTTAGATTCTACGGATGCGTGTGCAATAACCGCCTTGGCTTGACTATTGTCTAAAATGTAGCTGATTTCTCCTTTGGTAAACATCGGATTGATTGGAACAGCAAATGCACCCAGGCGTAAAATACCATAGTACGCAATGATAAATTCAGGGCTATTATCTAATATAAGAGCAACACCATCCCCTTTCCTTACTCCTTGCGCAAACAAACCGGCAGCTAATTGATCTATCTGCTGATTTAATTCCTGATAAGTAACACTTTTATCTTTATAGATATAAGCGTACTTATCAGGGAAATTACTTGCGCTCCTTCTCAAATTATCATCTAGATTATAAATCATTAAAAGAGACCCCCTTGTTAAAAATGGTGGTAATTATTGCTGCTCTTCTTACTGCGATTATACTGTTAAGTAATAATAAAATAAAATTAAAGATTTTAATTTGAAAGTAAGTATTACTAATATTCGGAAAGAGTAAATAGCGATTAGCAGTGAACAATTAATTTACTTTCTAATTGGCTATACAAATGGATTACTATATAAAAAAATCCGCAAAACGCTTTTGTATTACTTGCAATCGGCTTAATCTAGGAAGTGATTGGGATTCACGGTAAGTATCTTGTAAGTCATTAATTGCCCTTACTAAATCGATATGTTCAATGTTTTTTCGTCTTTTTTTGATGGCAGCTCACCCACACATTCAAACGGTATATCCCTTTTCTGCTTTTTCTTCACATAATAAGCACTATTGATGAGTATTCTTATTAGCCATGTTATGGATTCTTTCTTTGTATTCTGGTATTCAGTTTTTATAATAAAGTTTGATACTTTTCACATTGAAATCTTCAAGTTTCCATCTATCAATCGAAAAAAATGTATTATTTTTCAAATATTACCCCACTGGGCTTATAGTGTAATTAAAATAGTGTTCCTTACCTATTTTCCTCCCTCACTCCCCTCATTCAGTCAGATGGTAAAACATTTTCTTTCTAGCATAAAAGAAAAATCCTATTTGTATGCATTGGTAGAATCCTGCAACGATGAAGAGGTGCAATAGTATCTCGGGATTTTTTGTGACTCCACCAATATCCTTTGCCATAGCAACGATGTAAAGGAAAGCTAAGGTGGTTCCAACTATGGTTGGTACAAAGAATAGGGTTGTTATCTCCCTTGAAATAATTCGCTTTACTTCCTTTGTCCTCGACCTTCTTTTATCCATTTTTCAACGTCAGATGTTCTTTTCCTTTTAACCATAAAAACACCCCTTTAGACAAGCATATCTAAAGGGGTAAAACGGTTCATCTTTTTTCAAAACGGCACGACTTTCTTTCAAATCCACAACAGATGTTGCTTTAAAATAAAGTTTGATCAAATTAATACTAATAACCTTGATAAACGATCATAGAAAAGAGCGTGTTTTGAAAAAAAGATTGATCAAAACACGCTCTTAATATTTTCAATTGACTCATTTTTTATAAAAAAGTTTGATCATTTCCTATCTATGTTGCTCCACAATCGCGCCCGATTCTTGAAGAACGATATTAAAAATAACGTTCAATTACTCTGCCATTAATTTATATTGCTTTAAAATGTCCATTGTTATGTTTTTAGCGTCTGTACTTGTTCCAGCAATATTCGTGGCAAAACTATACGCCCGTTTGTCTGTTTCTATAAAACCGACATACCAGCCTATGCCTGACCCTTGCCCTGTTTTTCCGTAAAGGGTATAGTTATCCCCTTCCTTCTGGATCATCATACGCTTAACGGTTTTCATTACATCCTTATCAAAAGGAAGGTTCTCTTTATACAATGTTTCCATAAAATCTGCTTGTTCTATTGGAGAAATTTTGAGTGAACTACTTAACCAAAACTGATCAATTCCTCCACTAATATCTTGGTTGCCATAAGAAATGTTTTGAACCCATTCCTCCATTCGATTTTCTCCAATGTCACGAGCCATAGCTTGATAATACCAAACGACAGAGTATCTCATAGCAGACCCAAGCGTGTGATCTTGGTTCCAGACCTCGATTTCTCGCTCAACACCATCCCAATATTTAATGTCGTATTCATCTTCTACAGCTCCTACCTGTAACCCGATCAGGGAATTAGGCACTTTAAAAGTCGATTGCGGTGCAAATCGTTGATTCGCGCGTTCATTGTTATAGACGAATGTTTTTTCTTTTTTCATATCACGTAATATGAATGTTCCGACATGGTTCGTAAAGAATTCATCGACTTCGAGCTTCTTAAGATTCAGGTTACCCTTGGCAGCGTTCGCTTCACTTGGTGGTTGCACACTTGTAATTAATAGAACAACTGCACTAATAAGTACTAAAAAAAATGCCAAATTCTTTCGTTTTCTCATATTCGATTCCCCTCACTAAATTTAATCACAGCCCCAATATATCAATTTAATCATCTCATAAACATGGAAAAACGCTGAAATGTTCTTGATATTTACATATCATTATTTTGAATATAGTGTTTTATAGCATTCTTATATGATCTTACCTTACATTATAAAAACTATAATGACTAAGTTTGCGGAATAGTTTCTCGCCTTCCATTCTTCCTGTAGCTTTGAAACAAAGTTTGATCAAATTAATACAAGAATCCTTGATAAATGAATAAATAGAAAGAGCATGTTTTGAAAAAAGATTGATCAAAACATGCCCTTATAATATTTTTATTGGATTATTCATTTATAAAAAAGATTGATCATTTTTGTGTTCCTTAATCAACTAAAGCAGGCGTTAGTTGCATTAGAAAATTAGTATTTCATACTAATCTCAATAATTACTTTTACAGTTGATTTAAAATCAATTTCAATACATTCCTCTGTGACATATCATTAATAATATTGTTTCTCCATCCACGCATCCATATAGGCCTGATCCCAGCGTAGATGAGACAGACCGCAATGGCCGGATTCCTCCACTTGCGCTTTTGCTTACTTTAGTATTCTCCTTTAATTACAAAAAACGAGCCCCTAATTGTTCCAGCTAGTTTAGACTTCTGCCTAGCAAACTTAAACTTCCCTTCTAACTCCTTTGGTACCTCCATCCCCTCAGAAAGCTTAAAACCAACGGCCCGCTTCTTAGGGTCATCAACCGTATACATGACATTGACCTCAAGACCATCCTCATATAAGACGTAGGCAAATTTGATATTTTCCAATTGAAAACGCGACGTTTCTAAAGGTTTGGCCGCAAACTCAATATCACGTTCTTCTTTCAAAATTCGGTTCACATAATCAAGGCTCTCCTGACTTTCGCTAGCTGCTACAACCGTAAATTCATGCTTGTATTTGTTCATAAAATAACGGGCTTCATTAGCACGTAAACCAGCAAGCGCTTCTACTACAGGTGAAGACTCTAAACCAACCGTAGACACATTTTTAAAATCAACGATATAGGACATTTACATCTCTCCTTTTCTCTCTTTATTTCCTGACAACAGGAATCCACATTTCACCAAAAACTAAGCCATTCTTCAAATTGTTTCTTTTGACGATACAAATTTTGGTCAAAGAAACAGGCATATAGCCAAACTTCAAATTATTCATCTCATCTACCAAATATTATACCAAAAATGATTCAAGAGAAAATATTGTTACATTTCAATCTGCATGCCTCCGAATGACATTTCACGATATAAGTATGCACAAGTTTCTTCATCAACTAACGCACCCGTTAGTTTAAGTGCGTTTATTCACAAACTTATCCTTTTTACAGTTCATTTATTACAGGAATGCTGTCTTGTTTGTAAAAAAACGACAGCTCTTATTTGCAATCGCCCTCGTTAGCTCTATTTTGACTAACTACTTCACCAAATGTTCCCTATTAAGCGAATTATCATTCTTGGTATAAACATTAAGATGTTCCAAACCACTTCAAATATAAACTCAATTAGGGTATCTTTAAAAAAGCCGTCTCTATTTCTTTTTTTATGTTTCATCTTCTAACTCCCAATTAATTAATCGTTGTTTAACTATTCTGACTCGGAATAACAATTTCAATCCTTTAAATAAATTCTACTTTTATTTTCTATTTCCTTCTTCCGCTAACCTGCCCCTTTAGTTCATTAAGGGGTACCGCCACATGTCCATCAACCCAACAAACATAAACCACCCCAAAACGATAAAATTGATTAATTTACACAAAATCTTTGTTTTGGGGTAATTCTAAATTCTTAACTTGATGGGGATGTGGTAGGACCCCTATAGGCAAATGTATTTTTTCCCATTCCCCATAAAAAAAAAGACCTTAGAAAGGTCTCTTCAAACTTATCTAATTGGATTGCTTAACTTTTTCCTCCAAATTTTTATAGTAGTCAATTTTTTCATTAATCTTTATTAAACTATTTTCTACTTGTTTAATTTGGTTAAGAACATTCTCTTGATGAGTTTCTAATAGTTCTCGTCTTTCCGTCACGGTAGATTCACCTTGACGTCTTAGGTCTGCAAATTCTTTCATATCTCTTATTGGCATTTCTGTATTACGTAACATAATGAGAAAATCTATACATAAAATATCGTTCTCTGAGTATTTACGATATCCATTTTCATCTCTTTCAATCTCACATAAAAGACCAATATTTTCATAGTAGCGTAGCGTGTAAGGACTAAGACCAGTGATTGAGGATATATCCTGAATAGTTAATAATTTTTCCATATTTTTATTATAACACACTTGCTTTATAGTGCACTCTAAGGAGTATGTTTTATTCTAGATTCATTTTTTAATAGTTTTTAGGAGGAGTTTTTAATGAATATAGGAATTTTTGTTTTAGCACTTGCCACATTCGTTGCTGGTACAGTGGAGTTGGTGATCGCTGGGATAATAAACATGATTGCAGAAGATTTACATGTTTCTGTAGGAGCAGTCGGTCAGTTAGTTTCAGTTTTTTCATTGGTTTTTGCCTTTGGGGCTCCAGTACTTATTGCTTTAACTTCTAAAGTAGAAAAACGAAAATTACTGCTCATAGCAATGTTAACTTTTCTAGGTGGTAATATTTTATCTATATTTAGTCCGAATTTCACAACCTTATTAATAGCCAGAATTATTCTTGCAGCTAGCTGCTCTATCGTGGTTGTCACTTCCGTAACAATGGCTGCCAATACTGTTGCTACTGAATTAAGAGGAAGAGCTATTGGATTAATTTTCATGGGTTTAAGCGCATCATTAGTGTTAGGTGTGCCACTAGGAACTATTATCGGTCAAAATTTTGGTTGGAGGATGACATTTGTATTAGTTTCGGTCTTAAGTATTGTTTCTATGTTAGGAATCATTAAATTTTTACCTAAGGTTCCACCACAACCAGCCGTTCCTTTACTTAAGCAAATAGCCACATTAAAAAGTAAAAAAATCGCATCAATCCAGCTCATATCAGTTTTGGAACTAACTGGTCATTTCATAGTTTATACTTATTTCACGCTTTTTCTTAAAACATCAATGGACTTATCAACAAATATGATTAGTATGGTCTTACTGGTTTTTGGTATAGCTGGAATAACAGGTGGTTGGATTGGTGGCTGGGCATCCGATAAATTTGGAGGAGCAAGAACTATACTCACATTTCTTATACTTTTTGCAGTTTCCTTGTTCCTATTACCTTATTCAACAGGATCAATGATAAGTTTATTGATCGTTGTCGTACTATACGGTGCGATGGTTTGGGCTCTTAGTCCAGCAGTACAAAATTATCTAGCCGAGTCTGCTCCAGATTCCTCAGATATCCAATTAGGTTTAAATACTTCATTTTTACATCTTGGAGTAGCTTTAGGTTCTGGTTTGGGTGGTTTACTTGTAGACCACTTTTCTGTAACTATCAACACGTGGGTAGCTGGTATTATGGTAGTTTTAGCCCTTATCTCTGCTATTTATTCGCTAACGATAAACCGTAGAGAAAATACTTCAATTCAATACTTTGAATAAAGAAAGGACTGTCCTAAAGGGCATTTTTCATTGCCTTTTGGGACAGTCCCTTGTTTGTTAATCTTTATTTCAATACTTCCGGATGGAAACCATCTTTTTGGAAGTAATTTTGATGTGACCCAATATTTAATTTTGATTTTTCCGCATCTTGCTGGATTTCTCTAAATTCATCCTCAAACGTATTGTTTGGTTTATGGATAAAGGGCACTGCTGCAAGCCCTTCTTTTAGTAAGGATTCCTGTAGCATTACATCATCAATAAAGACATAGGTTAATAAACGATCATAATTATCTGCGAGTAGTCAGTTGAAAGTATCCGCCACTGAAATATATTAAAAATTATAAAATAAAAAAAGTGATTAATTAATAAATTCCTTAATTATCACAACAAATTTGATTTATTTACTTCAAAAAGTGGTCCTACCACATCGCCATCAAGTTAAGAATTTAGAATTACCCCAAAACAAAGATTTTGTGTAAATTAATCAATTTTATCGTTTTGGGGTGGTTTATGTTTGTTGGGTTGATGGACATGGGGTACCGCCAGTATTTCGGAAAAAACCCACGCTAAGCAAATTCAGACAAGAAAAGAGCCAACTTTTACCCCGTTAAGAGTAAATCAGCTCTTTAATATTTAAAGGACGTAAGGACTGTAAACTCGTTGAATGCAATCCCTCAAACTTATATTCTCCTAAGAAATTGATGTGTTCCCAACCTAAATGCCATATATACGGCATTAAATCCTCTCGAAATTCCCCCTTACGTTTTAGTTCTTCTACGGCTTTTTCCATATAGACCGTATTCCATACGCTTATAATTGACTTTCCTCTGAAAGTGGCCCAAACTAAAATAGTTCAACTGTGAACTATACATAATTGAACTATATAAAAAGAGAGGAAGTCAATACAATGATACCAAAAAATCCCAACCTCAAAAAGGAAGAAGAAGTTGTACAGTCATTTGTAGCAATAAATAAAGAAATTATAAAATTTACAAATCAAAATGCCTCTAGTTTAGGATTAACAGTACAACAAATGGGAATCTTAAACACAATTTATGTAATTCCTAATATTACTCTTAAAAGTATTTCAGAACGGCTTTCAGTCCCTAAAAGTACAGTAAGTGTAAATGTGGATGAATTGGTTAATCTAGGATTAATCGAACGAAAGCCATCATCAGAAGATCGTAGAGAAATAAAATTAAAAGTAACAACAATAGGTCAAGAAACATCAAAAAAATCTATTGAAAATTCTACTTCCTATAAAGCTATGTCGTTAGCATTAAAACAACTCCAAGAAACAGAAATTCAAACATTATTACGTATTCATAAGAAATTATTAAATTCTCTACAGCAATTTAATACATTTATATGAACCCTATTTTCACTTTTAAATAGTCAATCATTTAAGAAATTGATTATTTTAAAAATCTACATCCCTTATTTCCTTTAAATATTAAAGAGCCGATTTACTCCTAATGTAGCTTTGAAACAAAGTTTGATCAAATTAATACAAGAACCTTGATAAATGAATAAATAGAAAGGGCATGTTTTGAAAAAAGATTGATCAAAACATGCCCTTATAATATTTTTATTGGATTAATCATTTATAAAAAAGATTGATCAT
>NZ_JBNNTG010000023.1:0-97856 GCF_050278525.1 Peribacillus sp. NPDC096540
TTTTGGACTTTAACTTGTCTTGGAGTTTAATCCCTTTATAGAGCCTTAGTATCAGATTCCTGTTCGTCGAGCCAAGATTTTATTCCACGCTTCCTCCAGCCCTTACCTCACGATAAGTACCTTGCGCTTCCTTAGTGGTTGGTCGATGTGTACCCCCACAGTGGACTTTCACCACCTAGATAGTTGCCATGCCTGGCACACAAGAAAAAGCTGCCTTAAAGACAGCTCTGATCTTCAGCTAACGCACCTGATAGTTCTATAAGTTTCTAATGATATTTTCAAGTTGGATACGAACCTTATTATCACATACTCCCCCGTGGTAGCAAATTACAGATTCAATATCGTATATTAAAAATTTATCTAAAGAAGAAATCGCAGTATCCATATCGAGTGTTGTTTGCTCAACTGGTCCTCTTAGATTTCCATCTATACAAATCATTGCATCAGCAGCAACAAGAACTCTACTTTTTTTCAAATAAAGGCTAATATGTCCAGGGGTATGGCCAGGAGTAAATAGAACTTTTATCCCTCCGAAATAGGGTAGTTCTTGACCGTCCGATAAAGTAGTATCAATCTTAGCTTTTGGAGGATTTTCACAAATCTCACGCATTATTCTTGATTGGTCTTCTGGAAGAGAGTCTAAAATCTTAGCCATACTTTTAGGGTTCGTCTTAATAAGAGAAATTTCCCCTTCTATGTATGGTTTATCAAGTTCGTGAGCGAATATCTCAATACTTCCTTTAGTTGCCTTTATGATTTCTGGCACATTTCCAATATGGTCAATATCTTGATGTGTTAATATAACTGCTTTTAATTTATCTAATGATAAACCTATTCTGTCCATTGCTGAGATTATTTGCTCATATTGTCCTGGCATTCCTGTATCTATCAAAATAGCTTCTTTATCATCCCAGAGAAGCGTCGGGTGTATGACTGCTTTCCCTCCAAACGCTTCAGCTTCTAACTCAAGCATTTCAACTCCATTAGCTATTCTCATTAAATTTTCCCCTCCAAATTATTAATTAATTGCATATCTAATTAACTGTTTAGTTTAATTTATCAATTAATCAGGAAGGTTTCAATAACAAATATTTAATCATAACACATAAAATATTTTTTGTCAATTATTTTTATTTGTTGCACTATAGAGCTAAACTGCCTCAATAGTTGCATAAAGAAAAAACTGCCTTAAAGACAGCTCCGATTTTCAGCTAAAGCACCTGTTAGCTCTATAAGAAAGCCCTCCTTAAAAAAAAGCAAGCTCTATAACTTAGAGCCACGTTCTTCTGTCCCCTCCTAGTCCCTCGAGATTTAGTTGAAATCGGAAAGTCAATATTCCCTTTTAATCGCTCCATAAAAAATTCATTGAACAACGCTGTTAACTTGTCTAAGGTCTTTTATTGAACCACTAGAAGCAATAAAACTAATTGTATATTTTATAACGAATATAATTATAGTTTGAAGTAGGAATGACTTTTGTCACCTTTCCACTTTGGTCTTTGTAGATTTCATATTCACGATAAGTTTCTACAAGATAACCATCTATGACTTCTTTATTAATTAGTCTTTCATCTAATTCAAATTCTTCTGATGAATTCGTTTGTTCTTTAGTTTCAGCCATAGTTTGTTCAGCATCATTTACACTTTCTTGTCCAATTAAAAAGGGTTCTGTATTGTGCAAAGACTCCAAAGAAGATGATTCTAGATACAAAGCAAGTAATATGATCATAAAAAGAAAAAATAAAGGAATGATATTCATCTTATTTTCCACTGAAATTCTTCCTTTCTTGTTCAAAATTAATTTCTTATCATTTTATGAGCACTTATTCTATTACATGTCTAACCCATTTTTTCCTGTCTGCATTTTTCGGAAATGGAATTAATGATAATCAAAGCGCTTTTTAAAGCACCTTAGGAATTTAATTATATAAGGGACCATTATAGGAAATGAAAAAAGAATCTTCGATTGGAAGACCCTCTTATACTGCTTATTAAACAACTAAAGCACCCGTTAGTGAAAATTAATCCCAATAATTAAATACAACATCCCCCACTGTTTCAGGTTTCCAATGGACAAGTTCTTCCAATTCATCTTGGTGTAAATTGTTTTCGTTTTTAACTATAATCTTTTCACCTGTTTGAGTATATCTTAAAGGTTCATTCAACAGGTTAGGATGTAGTATTTTATAATACTGTTTGAATCGTTTAGCTATTTCAGGTTCATCGATGAATGGAAAATATTTCACATATAATTCACGAGTTGATGTAAAAGCCATAAAAGGATACTGACTATTAAGCAAAATATGAATTCTTTTATCTTTAACTTTAATTATACACTCGTAAAAACTCTTTCCTGCTTCTGCTCCAATAAAGTCCAATACTTTTGAACCGAACAGAGAGTAACATATTTGTTTGAATTTATTCTCTTTAACTGACGGTGCTGGTTGAAAACCTGTAATTCCTGAACGCAGAATTAGCATACACAAACCTCCTAATGATAAAACCCTTAAAACCTGCCCCGATAGTTGCATAAAGAAAAAACTGCCTTAAAGACAGCTCCGATTTTCAGCTAAAGCACCTGTTAGTTTTATAAGAAAAGCGATTCTTATTATTTAAGAATCGCGCCCGATTGTGGAATAAAAGCTGTTAGAGTTCAAGAATCATACATATTTCAACATGCTTTATTTTTTATGACCAATAAATTACGGTTGCTAAAAACTTGTATCATCATGTAAAATTTTTAAGCTTGGAATTGTTTTTCCTCAGTATCTTTTTGAACGTTAATTCTTCTCACGATAAAGATGAGGACAAGTGCACCTAATAAGCAGGTTGCCCCTCCTGCTCCCATCAAGACGATTGAAACTCCAAGCCATTTGGCAAGAAGAGATCCCACAGTTGGTGCAATAAGCATAGAAAATGTTTGTAAAGATGTGGCCACAGCAGATACTCTCCCCATAATTTGCTTAGGCGTCTCGGACTGTAAAATAAAACCATAAGGGACAGACTCACCAGAGCTAATAAAGCCAAGGAAAAAAGCGCCAATCATCTAACCCCAATAAGGAAGATTTACAATCCCCATAATACCAAACCCCATTACAATTATTAAAGAACCACTAATAATAGATGAACATGACATTAGATGTAACGGTTTGTTTTTCCAATTTATCCAATTCCCTAATAGAAGTGAACCTACTACGCTTCCAAGACCTATCGCACTTATCAGTAATCCAAAATTCCCTTCATTAAAGCCTAGATTTTGAGCGATAAATACCAATAGTCCATCGTACAGGAAAATGATAAAAAACGCTACAGAGGAAAAAATTACTGAAATTTTTAATAAAGGGGTAAATAAAATGTGCTTGATACCATCTGAAAGTTCTCCCCAATAATAACCACTATCACTATTTTTAGTTTTTGATTTATTCTCAGCATTCATTTCTTTTTCATCTATGTTGGGAAGAGTTAATAAAAATACCATTGCAATGAAAAAAAAGACAGCTTCAAATAAAAAAGGGCTTTTTGCACCAAAAAAAGCTATGATGCCCCCACCAAGTGCAGGGCCAATAATTTTCATTGTATTTGTAGAAAGCTGGCTAAGTGTTACTGCCTGAGGAAGGTGGTTATCAGGTATCGTAAACCTGAGTATACTTTGTCTTGCTGAATCATAAATTGCTGCGACTGTTCCCTTCAAAAACACAAATATTAAAAGGATATAAAGATTTGGAGCAAAGAATAGTCCTACTACAATCAAGATTCTTAAAAATAAACAAATAACCATTATTTGCTTTTTGGGAAGTCGATCCACAAAGACACTTGCAAAAGGACCTATAATAACCCAAGGTAGTCCTAATACAATGATTACTGCAGCAATGGCTGTTTCATCTAGCCCCCAATTGTAAGCAACAATAACCTGCAAAGCAATAAAATCAAGCCAATTACCAAGGTCTGAAAATAGCTGTGCACCAAATAGTGAACGAAATGCACGGAATCTAACAGGCTTAAATATGCCAGCTTTCATCTGTTATTTCTCCTTTTCTTCTTGGATTGCTTTTCTTCGCCTTTCTAGAAGTTTTTCTGTATTCCCATTTGGATCCTGTCCTTTTGGGAGTTGATTTTTTTCCAAGGCATTTATCGATTCTTCAATCCACATCAACTCAGCTTCTAATTGTATTTCGGCATGGCGAATTGCTAGCATACCAAAATTACTGATGTAAGAAACACCGTTTTGGGGCCAAGCTTTAACAAATTCAAGTAAATCCTCAGTTGTCTCTTTTCTTTTTAGAAGATGACTGATTAATATTGAGCTTTCTATATCTTCATGCCATGTGGACATCTTTATTAATAATTCATCTCTAATATTTGGATAGGCCGGGGGAAGCCGAAGCCAATCTTCAAATTCTTCCCACCCCTTTGGAGTAAGTTCATAAAGTTTCTTTTTACGTCCCTCTTCATCTTGTTCGATAGGATAAATAAAACCCTCTTCTTCAAACTTTTTTAGTTTAGGATAAATACTTCCATAACTCATCCCCCAATATAAGCCGGCTGCTTTATGCTCAAACTCAGATTTAATATCGTATCCGGTACTTGGATAAAAACTTAAAATAGCAAGAATAGAATGTTCAATAGACAACGTTTACTAACCCCTTTCACATATCAAAGTGATATATCATCATGATATGTCTATTTGCAGGTTAAATCAACCAAATAATAAAAAAATTTCCATATTTTCAAGAAAGTTATCTTATTTCATAATGATCCAATTTTAAAGAACTAACGCACCAGTTAGTTTAACAAGAAAAAGTTAGGCACTTCTATTTCACATAATGTTTATTGAAATCTAGTTTATGTATAAACCCTCACAATCTAATAGAGTAATGTAGGACCCCTAATGTACGAATAACAATGACATCCTATTAAAGTAGATTACTTTAAATAGGATGTTTTTTTATGCAAATGTGAATAAGGTATGCAATTTTAAATGTTTTTGGAACTTAATTGTGGTCTCAAGTACAGAATTCTTCTCATTTTACTCTTGAGAAAGAGTATTTCATAAGGGTTGTGTAGGTCGTTTACTAATTATGTAAACTTGGCATATTTTTTGCTTTAATTTATGTATAGAAACTAAAACAGAAATAAAGGGGGTTGTTATGTGTCAGATTCAAAAGGGATGAAGAGGTCGTTAACTCTTATTCCTGTCGTTCTATTTGGTTTTTCATTTATGGCGTTAGCCACTGTGTTTAGTACATATGGAATCGCGGCTCAATTATCTCATGGTATGGTTCCAGGATCCTACTTACTCGCTTTAGGTGTGATGTTCTTTACGGCATACAGTTATGGACAGATGGCAAAGGTTATACCTTCAGCCGGTTCTGCTTATGCGTACACACAAAAATCAATCAATTCTTATGCTGGTTTTCTCGTAGGTTGGTCGATTTTAATGGATTATTTATTCATTCCAATGGTCAATTACTTATTATTTAGCATTTTCTTCTCGGCAGCTTTTCCATCTATACCGTCATATGTTTGGGTATTAGGTTTACTGTTGATAGTGACAGTGATTAATGTGATAGGCGTAAAAATAGCGACAAAAGCAAATGCTCTCCTCACAATTTTAGCCATTCTTTTCATCGCTATATTTATCGGATTATCAATTCGTGAAATTACCGGTGGCACAGGAACGGGTACACTTTGGAGTTTTGAATCTTTTTATAATACGAATGAGCACTTTTCTTTCATCGTCGCAGGAGCAGCACTTCTTTGTTTCTCATTTCTTGGGTTTGATTCTGCTACAGCATTTGCCGAAGAGACAATTCAACCTGAAAAAACCATTCCCCGTGCAATCTATATCATCATGTTTACAGGAGGAATTCTATTTATAGCCGTTTCATATTTTGCACATAACGTATGGCCTTTATATGATACGTTCAGTAATGCGGATGCAGCAGCCAACGAAATTATTACATTAGTTGGCGGAAAAACATTTGCTACTTTCTTCTTAGCTGTTTATGGGTTCACCGCCTTTGGATCTGCAATGTCTTCTCAAGCAAGTGCATCACGTGTCCTTTATGCAATGGGGCGTGATGGACAATTACCGAAGCAATTCTTCGGAACTCTTCATAAAAAATATAAAACTCCTGTTAATAACATTCTTTTAATTAGTGGGTTTTCACTACTTGCATTAGTTTTAAGTTTGACATTAGTTGCTTCATTTATAAATTTCGGAGCCTTCCTTGCCTTCACCTGTGTTAATCTCTCTGTTATTTTTTATTACTTTATCAAGAACAAACAGCGATCTTTCAAAGGAACCATTCTATATTTAATCATCCCACTTATTGGAGCCGTTCTTGATTTATGGTTACTTGTGAATTTAGATATTCACTCGAAAGTACTTGGAGGAATTTGGTTCGTGCTTGGATTTGTATACATGCTGGTATTAACAAAAGGATTTAAACAGTCACCTCCAGAAATAAATTTATCAGGTGAACATACTTAAAAATAATTGGGGAATTATCATGATAAAAGAAATCAAAAGTAATAGAATTTTTACAGGATTAAGTGAAATGCCTGAATTGTAATTTGTCATAGGAATTACATTTTTTAAATAAAACAAGTGGAATACGAAAATAAGATTTTACTATATAAGGAGAGGTAACAATGCCAATCATAGCTGATATTGTAATTAGTGGGAATTGTGTTTTAACCGGGTCAACAGACTCTCCCGTTCCAGCGTCTATATTAATCAAGGAAAATAAAATTATAGGAGTTTTAGAATTAGGTAGCTTTGCTGAATATGTAGATAGTCGGACGAAGATTTACCATTTTGGTGATCAGCTGATTATGCCGGGTTTCCATGACTTTCATATCCATTTGTTGTTAGGTGGTTTATTGAATGATAGCGTTCGGCTCAATTCAGCGAGATCGGCAAAAGAAGCCGCTGAGATGGTTAAAGAATACGCAGACACAAAAATAGATGACCCCTTTGTCATAGGGTGTAGCTGGGAACAAAACCTTTGGGAGGAAGGGCAGCCGCACCGATCCTTCTTGGACGAGGTAATTTCGGACAGACCTGTGCTGCTATATCAGGCTGAATTTCATAGTGCATGGGTGAATTCCAAAGCGTTGGAATTGGCAGGGATTGATAAAAATACGGAAAATCCCCCATACGGCGAGATTGTTAGGGATGAAAATGGGGAGCCGACAGGATTATTACTTGAGCACGCTGTAGGTTTTGTCACAAAAGCATTACCTATTAATCTTGAAACACAAGAGAAGTTACTCAATAACTTTTTACGTGAAGCAGCTAAATATGGGGTTACTTCTGTTCATGATTTATTAAGAATCCCAGAAATGGGTGTGGAAGAAGCAGAATTGTATGCTGAATATGAAAAACAAGGTAAGTTAACTGCAAGAATTCATTTTGTTGCTCCATTAAACGGAGATTTGGGACTGGCAAAAAGTTTACGTGAGAAATATACATCCAATATGGTTCAATTCTGTGGCTTCAAGCAGTTTGTCGATGGAGTCACCACCAGTCATACTGCTTATTTGCTAGATGAATATACAAATAATCCATCAACAAAGGGGAATACAGTTTTTCCAGCGGAGACGATTAAAAATTGGACAGTAGAAGCTGATGAAGAAGGATTTCGGGTTCGCTTCCATTGTATTGGGGATGGAGCGGTTAAATTAGCCTTGGATTCTTTTGAAACAGCCCAGCGGAAAAACGGGGTGAGAGATTCCCGTCATGTAATAGAGCATGTAGAAATGATCCATCCTGATGACATTGAAAGGTTTAACAAGTTAGGAGTACTTGCCTCTGTTCAGCCAGAACATATCAACGTTACACAAAGGGAGGTGTATGAGGACTTAATCGGGCAAGATCGAATGAAACATACCTATTTACTAAAAACGATGATAGATAATGGTGCGAATGTTGTATTTGGCACAGACTATCCAGTTGTCAAGTTGGAACCATTGCCAGGGATTTATCGTGCTGTTACAAGGCTAGATGATGAAGGTGTAACATGGGATGAAAAGGAACGAATTTCATTAAAGGATGCGCTACTTGCTTATACTTCGGCTCCGGCATATGGGGCTTTCCGTGAAAAAGAACTAGGAACAATTGAGGCTGGAAAACTTGCAGATATTATTGTCCTTGACCGTAACTTATTTGATGTTCCGTATGAGGAAATCAAAAAAGCAAATGTTGTTTTTACCATGGTAGACGGAAGGGTTGTCCATGAAATTGTTGGGGAGGTATCCATATGAGCAAAGTGAATATAGGATTAATTCAATTGACTTGTGATGAACGAATTGAAGTGAATGTAGAAAAAACAAAAGTGAAGGTAAGAGAAGCTGCAGCTCAAGGTGCGAAGATTGTTTGTTTACAGGAACTCTATCATTCTGAATACTTTGCTCAAACAGTTTCTGTAGAGAATTATAAATTAGCAATCTCTTTAGACCATGTAGCTATAAAGGAGATGCAGGAACTTTCTAAAGAGCTAGGAATCGTGTTAATCGTCCCTTTCTATGAATGGGTAGCAAAAGGGATCTATTTTAATAGTGCGGCAGTTTTTGATGAAAATGGAAAACATTTAGGCACAACCCGGAAAAATCATATCCCAGACGGGCCTCAATACCATGAAAAATATTACTTTACGCAAGGAAATACAGGGTATCCAGTGTATGATACGAAATTTGGGAAAATTGGAATCGGCATCTGCTGGGACGAGTGGTTTCCAGAGGTAGCCCGTATTCTGACATTGAATGGAGCAGATATACTATTCTATCCCTCCGCAATTGGTTCGGAGCCGGATCATCCAGAGCTATCGACTAGAAGAACCTGGACCAAAGCCATTTCTTCACACGGCATTCATAATGGCGTATTTGTAGCTGCGGTTAATCGAGTCGGCCAAGAAAAAGATATGAGATTCTATGGTGGAAGTTTCATAAGCAATCCGATGGGAGATATTCTCCAATCATTAGATGAAGAGGAAGGAATCCTGGTCCAGGAAATCGATATAAAAGAAATCGAGTTTGCAAGAAATCTCCTACAATTTTTAAGGGATCGACGAACGGATACATATGGGCCAATTTTGGAACAATGTTAGGGTTACCCATCCTATGTATTAGTACGTACCACATATTGGGGTCCTACCACATTTTTGAATAAAAAAAATAACATAATAAACTGAAGGGACTGCCTTATTTTAAATAGGGCAGTCCCTCTTCCTTTAATTCATTCGTTCGTCATCCTTACTGGTGATAATGACTTCATATGGATCGTCCTTCCCATTGGCTGTATAAGAAAGTTACTCTGCCTTTCACTTTTTTGTACAATAGATACACTTTTTCAAAGTAAGCTCCTGTGTTATTATTGACGGGCGATACACAGCAATTTTTTAGCCTTTAGCCATATCGTCAATCCAGTTGCCCAAAGGATTAGTGCGGAGCCGAAGCCGATTATCGCCAACGGTGCAATGATTTGATGCTTCCACAGCGTGACAATTTCAGGCATAACGAGCAATGTAATAATCGCGAGTAAACAGAGGAGTGATCCCGTAACAAAGTAGATTCTTAATTGATAAAGATGCGCCAAAGGTAAAAAATGAATACCCACAATTAAGGCAATAATTGCCGGTATAAGATCAGTCATATTAGTAATGTTACAGATGGCAATTGTAATCCCGACTGCCAAAACTTCTGCAATGAAGATTATGTTAAACCAAAACCTTATACGCTTCCAGCGCCTGGCATCTTCTTCTGAAACCTGATTAGGTAATTGTCGTGATGCCCGTATTAATGAAATGCCACCAATAACCAGCATAATACCCACGAAAACAGCAGCGAACTCCACGTAAGGAGATCCCCAACCTTGCAATCCCATTACACCAGTACCTGCCCAAAGCGTACCGAAAAACGCCATGAATAGCAAACCAATTGCAGATCCGCGAACAGCAGCTCTAGAAATGATTCTTGAAGTTTGCACCATAAATAAAATTCCTTTCATCTTAAGTATTTGGTCACTACAACCGCATGTTTATCAGTTATTTGAATATTAGGCACTTCATTCGAGAAAGAAAACTATATCCTTTTTCATTATATTCAGGCGTACAAATTACTGAACTATTCTGCCCCATTTGCTCTTCAAGAAAAAAGCGACACTTCGTTATTGAAGTATCGCAACAGTTCGTTCAAGAAGTATTAGTTTAGGATAAATTCTGTTATTTTTTTCTATCAAGTACCTTTATTATAAGTCCAAATAAAGCTATACCAGTTAAAGAACCCACAGCGAATGACCAAGAGAAGTAATCAAGGATAAAATAAACTATCAACATACACGCAATATATCCTGCTGAAAAACCTATTATATATCTTATCAATTTCCCTTCCCTCATCTCTCAATATATTTCATATATCCCATCATAAAACATGTGTTTCTTGTTCAACAACCCTGCCCCTTTAGTTGCATAACAAAAAGGTTGCTTCAGCAACCTCCCTTATTGAAGTAAAGCACCCGTTAGTGAAACAAGAAAAAGGCGAAGTAATTTACTCTTCTGTTTTTATTTTTACAAAAAAAAGCTTCCCTAGAAACTGACACGGCAGTATTAAGGGTAGCTTTTTAAGGAGCATATCTATTTTCTATTCCATCCACTTTTTGTAGAGGGCGTCAAATTTCCCCTGGAGCTTCATTTCATCCAGCCACATTTCCAAGTAGCTTGCATAAATGAAATCACCTCGCGGGATCATATAACCTTTTTCACTGTTTGTGAAAGGCTTGTCAGTTAGAGCCGCATACAGTCTGGGATCAGCTTTAGCATACAGCATTGCTTCTACTGTGTCTGTGATCATAACATCATACGTACCTTCTGCAACAAGATGAGGGATATCAAGATTGTTTTCTACAACAGTTACGTTAGCATTGCTTAGATACTGACGAACAAATGCTTCGTTTGTTCCGCCTGGATTTACGCCAATGCGTACAGAAGGCTTGTTGATATCTTTAATGGTAAGATAATTGTCTTTATCTTTCTTGCGAATCAAAGGCACCTTACCGAATGAAAGGTAACCTTGGGATACATAAGCGCTTTTTTGTCTGGCTGTGTTGCGAGTCACACCGCCCACAGCGATATCAAATTTGTCCGCTTGTAGGTCTTTCATCATCGTTGGCCATGTGGTAGCGACAAATTCTACCTCCACACCGAGGTCTTTGCCAAGCTCTTTAGCAGCGTCCACGTCAAAGCCTTCATACTCATTTGTTTCTGGGTTCAAATAGGTAAAAGGTTTGTAGTCCCCGGTCATTCCTACCCGAATGTATCCTCGTTCGATTATTTCATCAAGCTGGGAAGTCTCAACATTTTTCAAATGCCCTGGTGCATTTTCTGATGCGGGTTCAGCCGATACGTTTTGCGAGGAGATCAGGTCGTGACCGACGTACCCTGTACCTAGCAAGGATAAGCTGATCACTCCAGCCATTAGTGTTTTTTTCCAATTTTTAAACATGTGATTCCCCCTCCATTTTTTGATATATTTTCAGAAATAATCTACCAATTATTAAAATACGACAACATCAATGAATCACCTTCAAAACAAATAAAAATGCCACTTTTTTATATTTAGGTTAGATTAGCGTAACAGTTGATATTAAAAGGACTACACATATTAGATATATCTAATATATGTAGTCCTAATTTAATTTCTTGTTGAACTAACGCACCTTTTAGTTTAAATACAACATTTCACAATCTTGCTTCTTGGATAAATTACTATTCCTAAATGTTTGATATATAAAAAAAGGAACTCCTGCTAACCAGGAAGTTCCCTTTTTATTTCGTGAGATAAAAATACACCAAAACAACGATTGAAAAAATAGGCTGCGGTTAGGGTTTCAAGTTTTTTTTCAACCG
Source organism: Peribacillus sp. NPDC096540 (assembly GCF_050278525.1). Lineage (NCBI taxonomy): Bacteria > Bacillati > Bacillota > Bacilli > Caryophanales > Bacillaceae > Peribacillus > Peribacillus sp. NPDC096540. The sequence continues at coordinate 11,907 of NZ_JBNNTG010000023.1, forward strand.
ACAACTGTTACATTACCTACAGGAGTTGCATTGAATGTATAGGGTTGGCTACCAGCACCTACGACTTAAAATTTTGTATTCGTAGCACCAAAAAGGCAAAATTACAATAAAACTCCAGAATCAATAATAGCTCCTAGACAATCTAACCGGTATAAACACTTTCACATGTTCCAGGTTTAGGTTCATAATAACAATGATTTTTATATTGTCCAGCAAAAGGTTGATCGTACCATGTTGGTGGGCATGGAGCATATGGATTAAAATACCAAAGGGCATATTTCCCTGGGTGTTGTCTCCAGTATTCCAAATTCTGTTTTGCTAATCGTTTTTCAGCAGTTCTAGCTCTTTGATAAAATACATTACCTTTTTGAACAGCTTCAAAAGAATAATTTCCTCCTTGTACGTGATAAATGACTTGTGGAATTGTTCTTAAATCTTTAAAGTCTAAACAATCAGCTTTAAGACGATTAACAATTACATTTCCAACATATAACATTCCTTGTAATCCTTCACCTTCGGCTTCTGCTCTCATCATCCTTGCCATTAAGTCAACGTCTGAACTTCGGTAATTTACTCTTGGCATTTTTTCACCCCAAATATATCGTATGAAAAAAAGCCTGCATTAATGTCACTGTCTATAAAATAAGAATGCTTAGTTTTTAAAGCTTTCAGTTTTTAAGTAAGATGAAAGCTATGGCATTCTTTTTGATACCTTTATTCAAATAAACTGACCCGATAGTTGCATAAAGAAAAAACTGCCTTAAAGACAGCTCTGATCTTCAGCTAAAGCACCCGTTAGTTTAAGTGAAAATCTTCACAAACTTTTTTTATCTTAGGCTTTGTTAAATAGTATTGTTGTTTTTCAGGTATAAAATATGGGAACGTCCGATTTGGACGTTCCCGTTCTTATTCCATTAAAGCCCCCCTATAATGGAATAACTGTAAAGCTAATGAAGCTTTTTTAAAAGCTGCGTTTCGCTGCCCAAGCACCTTGCATTTTACTAAGGAATACAATTTGCCCAATATGATATGCGTCGTGCATTGCTAAACTCTTCAGTTCAAGCACTAATGAATTATCTCCTGGAATCTGTCTATACAAATCTTCATGTTCTGATTTTGCTAGTATTTTTCCAAGTTCACGATGAACATAAAAGTATTCTTGTTTTGTTTCCTTCCAATTTTCTAACGTCTCAGTTGGTAATCGAAATGTAGAGTCATTATTTTCTGCCTGTGGTTCATTCGCTGTTTCACCAAGAAATCGCATCAGATATCTCTTTTCAAAGAAAAGTAAATGACAAACTAATTCCCAAATGGAATTCATTGCCCCATCAGCTGGTTTCCAAATTGCCTGTTCAAAAGTGATGTCCTCTAGCACTTTTTCAAGTGGTGGAAACCAGTCTTCTTCATCTAAGCAGCTTGCCCATTGTTGTAACAAAAGTGTCTTTACATCCATTTTCTATTCCCTCCAATTTAATCCTAGATTGAATTTATTATTGCTTACCTTACAATAGATTCGCATCAGTTAAAGAGTATTCCTCTAGACAGAATTTCTTTTATTACTTGTTCCATTATTTCACCTTCTAAAAGATTAGGTTATCATATTAATTATTTTTCAACTATTCTGCCCCGTTAGTTTAAGTACATTTCTTCATAATATAGTGATATTGGCATAAATATCCAATAAAAAAATCATCTACCTCTAAGAAACCTATAGAGGAGAGATGATTTTAATCAATCTTTATTACAAATTATCAATCTTTATTATAAATAATCAAACTTTTTTACAAAGCTACAGTTGTTTAATTTTTCTTATTCTTAAAGCTTCATAAGTTCAACATAATATTTTTATAAAATACGTTTAAAATCTTTGTTTATACTTGCTTGTTTTAGTCTTTTTGATTTCACCAGGTATTTAATATCAGAGATATTATCGTATGAGAGTTGAACATAATAATAGTTAATATACTCAAGCAATGCAAAAACATAAATAAATCCCGCAATTGATAATCCTCCTAAAGGTAATAAAGGATACCAATAAAAAAAATCGATAACAAACATAATAAGTCCGGCGATAATCATTCCAACATTCACTTTCTGTAAATTTTTTAATCGTTGAACAATCCAAACGGGAGTAATAGATGTCTTTTCCTTTTTTAGTCTTTTCCATTTTACGTACCAGTAAACAGTCCCTTGTAGTAAGAGAAACTCCAAAAGAAGAAATGAAATCCAAAAAGAATATAGCGAGTATAAATGTAATTTAGGATAAACATAATTAATTAAATAACTTAGAAAAACAAAACTAATTATTGAAAATAACTCACCTGTATATAAATAGAATAGCCTCTTTTCTATATTTCTTCTCATAGTTCTCACCTTTTATCATTATTATTAGGTTTTAAACATCTTTATTATTTTTTCAACAACTTTATTGTTCGCGAACAAAAATCTTGCTTCTTTTTCTTTTTAATAAATAGTTATTGTAGCTTTACAATAAAGTTTGAACACTTATAACAAAGTATGTTTAATAATTAACCTTTATTAACAAACTCATAAACTTCTTTAACCGAACTACTTGATAGTGTATAAATAGTGTGCGTGTCTTTTGTATTCATTATCGTTCCAGATTCTTCTGTGATCCAAAGAAAGTAAGTTTCTTCGCCAATACTAAATTTATACTGTGGTTCTTCTACCATATTGACAATACCTGGCTCTTTTTTCGAATTGCTTACTGCTCTTTTAAAAATGTCTATTTCTTCCGCATCTTTTAATTCTAAATCATTCATTTTAGTTTTAGAGTTTGTTTCTATTTCTGTTTGTGCTTCTGAACCATTTTCAGCGACTGTTTCACTTATTTCATTCTTTGGTTCTTGAGAACATCCGACTAATGCAAAACCAATTACGATAAATAAAATAAATATTTTTTTCACGATACATACATCCCCATAATTTAGACGTTTAACCTTTTTAAAAGGTTCTATATTTTCCTACACTATCCTGCCCCGTTAGCTCCATAAGAAAAAGAGCTGCCAAAGCAACTCCCTTAATAAAGTAAAGCACCTGTTAGTTGATTAAGAGTTTTGTTACCTCCACCATTCTTTAACAGTTATTTTATGTGATTTCTGATTTTTATCTATAATTTCAACCAAACAATTATATTTTTCTAATTCAGCACCTGAAGCACCTATATGTGGATCAAATACAATAATTGCTTTCACAGAATATACATTATCTAAAGGAATATTTGCACCAGTTAACAGGCGTTCAAAATCCTTCCGTAAATCATCTAATGATTGTTTGATAACAGGGATTTCGAAGGTTTTTGGTTGGATACTTCCTTTTAAAATATCTACTATAATACTATCTATACTCTTATCTTTTGCAATATTAAATAAATGTTCAACTACATACCCATTATCCCGATAATTCATTAAACTTAAATAACTGTGAACAGTGTTATGCCCTATACTCTTTAATAATTTTAACTTAGCCATTTTAGCACCTTCTGTCCGTTTTCATTAAATATATTTTATCACGCTCTTCAACTAAACTGCCCCTTTAGTTGCATAAAGAAAGAGCAGCCTTAAAGACAGCCCCGATCTTCAGCTAAAGCACCTGTTAGTTCAACAAGGTTTACCTTATCCCTGACGTAATATTTTTTGAAACATTTTTGGTTGATGTTTTTCAAAAACCTTTATCAATTCTTTTCCAAAAATAGTTATGGTTCTTTCCCAAGGGTGTCCTAATAATCCCCATTCAAAATTCTTATGAATAAAAAAGTAATAATCACCGTTTGGAAAAATAGGTACTGTCCATTCATCAAATTCACTTTTCGGAAACTCCAAACGGGGGTTTATCCAGTAACAAGAATGTTCCCAATCTAATGCGTACATATATTCATTTTTCTGTGTAAGTTCTTGAAAGACAAGTAATGATTTTTCCTCTAGGTCATTATAAATCTCATCAAAGGTATCTAAATCCACGGACCCATTTAAATACTTGAATACATCATAAGTGATAAATGGATTTGGCACTTCAAAAGATGGGAAGTTTGATATGCTTGGTTCAAAAGTAAATTCATCATATATCCTATCCCATACCTCTTTATATTCTAATGTAGATAATTCAATCCAATTTTCCATTTGAATAGCCGCCTTTACGATGCTTTTAATAAGAGGGTTATTATATCATTTCTTGTTCAACTATCCTGCCCCTTTAGTTGCATAAGAAAGAGGTCGCCTCAGCAACCTCCCTTATTGAAGTATTGCACCCTTTAGTAGAAGAACATTGAAGCTACCTTATTGGAATAGATGATGAAGCAGCCGATCTTTATCTTCAAAAAACTGTTTCATTAACAAATAGTGATTTGACTCCTCTAACGTTACTTCACTCAATCCACCTTCTTTAATTTCAATAATTTTAGCATCTGGATAGGCCATAATTATTGGAGAATGTGTGGAAATGATAAACTGGGAGCCTTGATTAACAAGTTCATTTATTCTGGCTAACATCGATATTTGTCTCAATGGTGACAAAGCTGCTTCAGGCTCATCGAGGATGTACAGACCCTGGCCTTGAAATCGCTCTATAAAAGCTGAAAAAAAAGATTCACCATGAGATTGTTGGTGAAGTGATTTTCCTCCAAAGGAATCTATAATTTTTGGACCACTCAATGGCTCCTTGTCTAATTCCTCTATATTTGTAGCTAAATTATAAAAGGTTTCCGCTCTAAAGAAAAAACTATCCTTCGGCTTATAAACCCCCTTTTTTAAACGGAGATATTGTTCTAAATTTGAGTGTGAATCATAACTGGAAAAGTTAAAATTTAAAGTTCCACCTTCTGGGTTAAATCCAAATGCAATAGCAATCCCTTCAAGCAAGGTTGACTTCCCCATTCCATTTTCACCTATAACATAAGTAACACTGGGATGAAAAGTTAATTCTTGAAAGTGCTTAATTACAGGTAGATTAAGTGGGAAATTTTCATACGAGGAAATTTGATCACTTTTAAGGTAAATACCCCTGATATACTGTGTATCATGATATAGCTTCATTAATAATCACCTCGTGTCGAATACAATTATTTAACTATAAACAAATAAACTCTTAGGAACCTTTACACAAATTATCTGAGCTTCATATGTATCATTATAATAAAGTATAGCAGATCTATTTACACTATCCTCCCTCAATATAAAGTGTAGTCTCTCCGATTTCTCGTGTTTTCTCAGAATTTTATAGAGTTTTTTAGCTGGTTATCTTCTAAATGTTTTAAAATATTTAAAAGAGGGAATTTATGGACTTTAAATAAATTATACAGTACTTATAGGCCTGCCCGGTGTTAACTGCTGATATGAGGCAGTAGAAAGAACAAGAAATCCTTATAGTCAAAGTGCACTGCCCTTTGACGAACAAAAAGCTTGAATCCCATTAGAAATCAGGATTCTTTGCTTTTTATCAGGGTCCTCTGTGCTATCTTACTTCACTATCCCTAAAAAATAAGCACAACATAAGAAAACCATCGTTTAGTTTCTCAACGGAAATAAGCATACTTTAGCTATCAAATTTTGTTAACTATTTTTGATAGCAGTAATGAAGGCCTGCATTATTGCTGATCTATCAATCCATGATCTTTAAGGAGAGTGTGTAATGAAAATCCTAAAGGTATTTCTAATGCTTATTGTACTACTATTTAGTGGTTCAATGAGCAACATTCAAGTAAGTGCAAACAACCCGAAGGTGAAAGAACTGCAAGTTGGGGAATCGTTCGATGGGGTACAAGGGACAACGGTAATACAAAACATTAAAACTGATAAGGTATATATCTATAACAAAAACAGAAGCACAGTGCGCTTTTCTCCAGAATCGACTTTTAAAGTGCCAAATGCTTTAATCGGCTTACAGACAAAAGCAGTACATGATGAATTTGAAGTGAAGCGTTGGGATGGTGTACTGAGGGAATTTGAGGATTGGAACAGGGATCATACGCTGGCTTCAGGCATGAGACATTCAGTAATCTGGTATTATCAAGAAATGGCCCGAGATATTGGTGCAGAGGATATGCAGAAATATGTGAACCGAATCAATTATGGTAATCGGGATATATCCGGAGGGATTGATCATTTCTGGCTTGACATCAGCCTAAAAATATCTGCCCAAGAACAAGCTCATTTTATGGAGAACCTCGTAGAAGAAAAACTGCCCTTTGATAAACAGCATATGAGAACAGTAAAGAGAATCATGATTAATGAAGAAGCAGACTCATATATTCTCCACGGAAAAACAGGTACACGCCTTTCCGATCTGGGGTTAGGCTGGTATGTGGGTTACATCGAAACAGAGAAAGGGAAATGGGCCTTTGCAACGAACATTAACGGAAGCGGAAGCAAAGCAAAGACGATCACAGTAGATGTTCTGAAAGAAATGAAAATTATTAAAGAATAAACCTTCGCGCATGCTGAATTTTACAATATGAGGAAAAATCAAAAGGAACCTATTGATTCAGGTTCCTTTTAATTTCTTTATGCTCTGCCTTCTCTTAGCCTGATACATAGGTGTATTTATGGTAATGAGTGACACATTAAGCAAAGTTGTTGGTCGGCACACTTGCGGTTTTTTGAAGGATTTTGACCCGTGAGTTTATAAAAAACAAAAACTCCTTCCCATAATAGAAAAAGAGTTCAAAAAGGATTTTTAATCTATTACAACATAAATCTCACAAGTAGATTCCTGAGATGTTATTTATTTTTGGATGAAGTTATAAATTTCTAACCTGTTGGTAACTTCATTATATCTTTGATTGTTGAAAAATATTTTCTTACAGTCCCCATTTTGTTACTTTGCTGATTAGAAGGTTCATTTGTGGTTTGAGCATCGGCCAACAGTCCTAACACTCCCATTTCCTGTTCGCTATTGTTGGAAGCATGATCTATGAGTTCGGGGGAGTAGATTCGCTTTCCATCCATTATACTGCGAATCGAACAGGCTAACTCGTCGCTCGGGCTGTCCTTCAATAAATACCCTCTTACATTAGCTTTTAACGCACGTTGATAATAACCAGTTTTTCTGAAAGTTGTTAAAATAATTACTTTGTATTCAAATGGCTTTAAAGCTTCTGCTGCCTCAAGTCCACTCTTTTCAGGCATCTCTATATCCATGATACAAACATCCGGCTGTAATTGGTGCACAAGTGTAAGTGCATCTACTCCATTACTCGCTTGCCCGACAACTTCAATATCTTCTTCAAAATTAAGTAGGGAACTCATTGCCTCTAACAGCATTTCCTGATCCTCTGCAATTACAATTCGAATCATTTAAGTTCTCTCCTTATCGGGCAGTTTATATTAATCAAAGACTCCCCCTATAATCAAGGGGAGCCTGTCCATAAATGGTGCAGTTATAGTTCAGATTTCACATTAACAGAAACACTTTTTTCCGCTGCATATTTTAAATCTTTGAACCCAATAAAATTCTTACTTTCCTCATCCCACAGGCGGAAACGGATTGACCGCAAGCTTGTAGCAAGAGTAATCGTTGGTACGTTCTTTAAAGGAAGGGTATTATTATGTGCCTCTTCTAGTTTATAGTTAGGTACCCTTGGACTTAAATGGTGCACATGATGGTAACCGATATTACCAGTAAGGAACTGCATCAGTTTTGGAAGCTTATAAAAAGAACTTCCTTCCACTGCTGCTAATACATATTCCCACTCCTCATTTTCTTCAAAATAAGAGTCCTCAAATGTATGCTGGACGTAAAACAGCCAAATGCCCACTGAACCTGATATTAAGAAAATGGAACCTTGTACTAAAAGAAACGACTGCCAACCAATTGCCAAGCAAAGTAAACCTACTAAAACAACGATTAGTACATTCGTCAAATAGGTATTCATTTTTTCCTTCTTTCTAGCACCTTTTCGGTTAAATCTATTTTTAAGAAGGAAAACATAAATTGGACCTAATCCGAACATAACCAATGGATTACGATAAAAACGATAGGCTAAACGAAGTCTAAGTGGTGCTGCCAAATATTCATCCACCGTAAGTGTCCAAATATCTCCTGTACCTCGCTTATCTAAATTACCACTTGTAGCGTGATGAACAGAATGCTCATGCCCCCATTGATCAAACGGGAATAAAGTTAAAACACCCATAAATGTCCCAACTATTCTATTGATACGGCGGCTTTTAAAAAATGAATGATGCGTACAATCATGAAAAATAATGAAAATTCTTGTCAAGAAGCCAGCAGCCAATACAGCTGGAATTAAAGTTAACCAATAAGAAACGGAAAGACTTATATATGCTAGGTACCATAAAATAATGAACGGCCCTAATGTATTGATGATCTGCCATATACTTTCCTTTGTCGTTGATTGTTCAAAAGGAGCAATTTGTTTTCTCAAGTTTTTAGTATTTTGTATGGTCATTAATCAATTGCACTTCCCTTTATGTGTCGTTATTTTATATTATAAAGAAATCAACCTGATATTATTAGTACCAGGTGTCATGACTAGAAGATGACAAATGTCATGTACGAGTTACACTTACCCAAGTTTTTTTCCTGTAAACTCCAAAAAAAAGGACATAATATCAGAAACACGCTAATTTCCTTAGCCTTATTCAAAGAGTAGTCAATGCGTTTCTAAGGAGTTTTGGGAATGCTGCCACCCAAAATAGTTTCTAAATCTTTGTTTATAATCATTCAAATTGTTATTCCAAAAAAAAAGTTAGCCTTAACTAAAGGCTAACTCAGTTTGTAGGCAAAAGAGGTTCTATCTAAATGTTAAAACAAAGTTGATTGGAACGGGTGTGCGAGACTCCTGCGGGAAAAGCGCGTCTAGGGGAGCCCCCGCTGGCGCAAGCCGAGGAGGCTCCCGGACCGCCCGCGGAAAGCAAGTGCCTTACGTTCCAATTAAGAATAAAAAAATAAAGAACTATGCCTTTAACCCTTAGGGCCTTGGCATAGTTCTTCCGATAAAAATTACATATATATTAAAGTTATCTACACATTTATTGGTTATTCTCGATCGAAAAGAGAAGCACCCGCTATTCCAGGCTTTGTCATCTCATAAGGGTTTAGAATTAAATCTAACTCTTCTTCTGTTAACACATCATACTGTAAGCAAAGTTCGCGAACTGATTTGCCTTTTAAAATTGCTTCACGCGCAATACGTGAAACCACTTCGTAACCAAGGTGCGGGTTGACTGCTGTAATCACTCCAACACTTTGTTCGACATAATCTTTTAAATGTTGCTCATTCGCTTCAATACCTTCTAAACAATAGTCTGTAAAGACATTGAATGCATTATTCATAATGCTAATTGATTGCAATAAATTGAATACAAGTACTGGCTCCATCACGTTTAATTCTAATTGTCCTGCTTCTGAAGCTAAGCAAATCGTATTATCATTCCCAATTACTTGGAAAGCAACTTGGTTAATTAATTCTGGCATAACTGGATTTACTTTTCCAGGCATTATCGATGAACCTGGTTGACGTGCCGGAAGTGTGATTTCTGCTAACCCAGCTCTTGGTCCTGATGCCATCAAACGTAAATCATTAGCAATTTTAGACATATTCATCATACATACTTTCAATGCAGCTGACACTTCAGTATAGGCATCCGTATTTTGTGTTCCATCTACTAAATGTTCTGCACCTACAAGTGGCAATTCACTAATTTCAGCTAGATACGTCACAACATTTTTGATATAACGTGGATCTGCATTTAATCCCGTTCCAACAGCTGTTGCTCCCATATTCACTTCATATAAATGTTGACGTGATTGACTAATTCTTTTTATATCTCTCTCTAGCACGCGACTATATGCCTCAAATTCTTGACCAAGACGAATTGGCACTGCATCTTGAAGATGTGTACGGCCCATTTTGATAACATGATCAAATTGTTTTGCTTTTGCCTTAAAAACCGAGCCCATCTTTGTCATTGTTTCTATTAACTGCTCTAATAGTCGTAGTGTTGATAAATGAATAGCAGTTGGGAATACATCATTGGTTGATTGTGACATGTTAACGTGGCTGTTTGGACTAAGGTTTGCGTAATTACCTTTTTCGTGTCCCATTAATTCTAACGCTCGGTTGGCAACGATCTCATTAATGTTCATATTCATCGATGTACCCGCGCCACCTTGAATTGGATCAACGATGAAATATTCATGCCATTTTCCATCGATCACTTCATCTGAAGCTTTAACGATAGCGCTTCCAATTCCTTCATACAAACGTTTTGTGTCCATGTTTGCTAAAGCGGCCGCTTTTTTTATCATGGCTAGTGCACGAATCATTTCTTCATTGACTTTGTAACCGGTAATCGGAAAATTTTCTACAGCGCGTAGAGTTTGTATTCCATAATAAACATCTGCTGGTATTTCCTTTTCACCTAGAAAGTCTTTCTCAATTCGGCATGTTCTCTCGTCTATCATCATTTCCCCTGTTCCCCCATGTTTTTAAAATGTAATATCTTCTGCAATTGGTGTTTCCATCATTTCCTTCACCTTTTGTGGATCCTGTGTCTTGCCTAATACCCACATCAATTTAGGAACGATGGCTTCTGTATTCATATTTCTGGAACGAATGATGACATTCTGATTTACTTTTCGCCCCACTTCATATATATCCATATCCTCCCCTTCCTCTAAACATTGAGTAGTAATGACAACAGATATTCCACACTCGGCCAACTCATTCAATTTCTCCAAAATGTTTCTTCCGTGAAATGGAATACCACCGCTCCCATAACTTTCAATTACAATCCCCTGATATATATTTTTCAGAAAATCAAAGAATTCTGGCTTAATTCCGGGATGTAACTTTACCAAAGCAACATCAGTACAAAGGGAGGTATCTAACTTAACTTCCTTATTCTTTGGTAAATGTACAGACTTATTATACTCGATTTTATCTTTAAAGATAGAGGCAACATAAGGATAATTAATACTTTCAAACGAATCATAGCTTTTCGTTCTCAATTTAATGGCCCTTGTTCCCTGAATGACTCTACCATCAAAAACTACATATACTCCTCCGATCCCTTCACAAGCAAACCGAATCGCGTCAGAGATATTTCTTTTCGCATCTGTTTTTTTAAAGGCAATTGGGATTTGAGAACCTGTAACCACAATTGGTTTCTCTACATCTTGTAACATATATGAGAGCGCTGCTGAAGTGTAGGCCATTGTATCTGTCCCATGGGTGATAACAAAGCCATCGTAATCATGGTAGTGCTCATGGATGGATTTTGCCATTTCAGACCAATATTCCGGTTGCATATTTGTACTATCAATATTCATCAAAGGCTTACTATCAATCTGACAGAGTAAATTTAACCCCGGTAGATGACCTAAAATTTCGTCAGCTTTCATTTCTGGAACCAGTCCATTTTCCCCTTCTAACGAAGCAATTGTCCCACCGGTAGTGAGCAGCATCAACTTCTTCAAAATTATACCTCCTTTATAATTTTTTTACCTATATCGGGTATTTACAATTACTATAAGTATAATGACAGAAATAAATGCATTTTTTATTAAAATTCGCGTACCGCGAACGCTATTTGTATTATAATTTTATAAAAGAGGGAAATCAAGCAAAACATTATTCGCTTCGCGTACACTTTATATTAGTATGATTGAATAAGAATTAGAAATAGAAGGAGTACGAGAAATGATTTTAAATAGAATAATCTCATTAAGAAAGGAAAAAAGATGGTCATTGCAATACACCGCTGATCGACTCGGGATTGCCAAGAGTACATATGCAGGGTACGAGTCTGGATATCGTCGTCCATCATTAGAATCTATTAAGTCAATGGCTGATTTATTTGAGACTTCGATTGACTACATTCTAGGTAGAGCTGATCATCCAGCTTTTCTGCCTAAAGAAGCTTCCACAGAGTCAGTTCAATTCATGGAATTAACGGATCTCCCAAATTTGGAGCTAGCTGTCGATGGAACAACTCTTTCAGAAGAAGAAACGATACAATTTATTGCTTTTATTAGAGCTAAGCGAGAATTAGAAGGAAATTTCTATAAACAATATGAAACAAGAGATTCATTGGGCTAAAGCCAGGTAATTGGATTCTGGACCAACCTCAAATTTTATCAATAAAATAAAAACATAACCAAAGTACAGAATATTCTAGTTTTTCACCAAGGAAATTCATCTTTAAGTATGATTATAAATAAATCATATTAACTGAAATTCATTTTGGTTTTTCAATCTGTTTCTTTTCGCTCCAGAACCCAAAATAATTATTTCCCTAAAAATATATTCATCAAAAACAGAAGGTGGTTTATTTGAATATTTCAAGCTGAGCCCCCGTGCTCAGCTTGAAGAAATCCCTTTTAGTGTTAAAACCTTCAAGTTTTTTTTGTAAAATAAAGATAACGTTACTTTTTTGTAAGGGATTGATTATTCTAGAAGATTAGAAAATCATTGGAATCAAATAGAAATGGTTGCACTTGATGAGCTTGTTCCTTAGGATCAATTGTTTAGATGCTGCCTTTTTAAAAGGCTTCTTTTTGACGAGTTTCTTCTATTATTTAATGATCTTTCTAAAGTCCTTTTCACTCACCAACTTCTTTAAAATCTTCCGTTACTTGCTAAGCCATATCATTTTCTTCACGCTTCCGTTATTGAATGCGATCCCGTTCTTCTTACTTAAGAGGATAAACCAAAATTAACGATCAATGATTATGGAACACCAGGCTCCATGAAATGAAGGCTCATGTTCAATTACCAAGCAAAAAAAAAGAGACCATATGGATTCTTTATTTAGATAGGTCTGACATTTTCATTAAAAGCCTGATCATTTAATAAATTAAATCGGGTTATCCACTCTCTATAACCAAACCTTACATATTTTGAACTTCGATTTTCTCCATTTCTTTCTTCCTCTTCTTTGAAACATGTTCACGGCCTGATATCCAATTCCCCAGTAAGATTACTGTCCCAAATGCACCTAGAAAAATTAACCCCTTATCATCTTTGTAAATAAAAATCATTATGAGCATTAAAGACAACCTATATGCATTTTATCGATTACAGCAACCACTAATTCGTGAAGTAACCGGGTAGATTGGGCAAGGCTTGAAGTAGACTTGGAAATTTCGTAAAAAACCCTAACTAAAAGAGATAGTTAGGGTTTTTAAAGATTACATTTGTCAGATTGATAGACACATATTATATGATAGATAAGAGAATCGCTGAACGGTAATTCCTCTACAGCAAGGGGGTTCTTTCTTAAGGTTATTGAAACATTTTCTTCAAAAAGCGATACAAGCCATCTTCTCTATAAGAATACTCTGTCACTTCATCGGCCTGTTCTTTGACAAGGTCAGTGGCATTTTTCATGGCCGTACAATGCCCAGCGAATTTAAATAGCGGGAGGTCATTTTCGCCATCGCCTACTGCCAGGATATTTTCCGGTGCTAACTGGAAATGCTTCATTAATATTTGAACGCCAGTTGCTTTTGAGACACCTTCCACTGTAACTTCCAAGTTGTGATGCGTGGAAGAAGCAGTCGTAAAAGCATTATACTGCTTGATCTTTTCCAAATCTGCTTTCCATTTCCGAATGACATTGATTTCATTGCTGAAAAAGTAGATTTTGGCGACGCTTTTTATATCCAATTGTTCTGACCAGTGTATTTTTCCATCCATTGCATCCTGTCTTGATAGCCATTCATTTTCTTCGACTGTTGCAGGCTTGGGCCCCATACCCTGTTTAACCATAAAGTCTTTATCTTTAAGTAATGCCATCCGTGATCCCTCGTTCGGATGAACTTCGTAATAAATCTCTCCCTCTCCTGCTTTGGTGACCAATTCTTCCACAAGTTCAGGCGACAGAGTGTGTTCGACAATCTGCTTATTTCCAATAAATGCAAACATTCCATTCGCAGTTACCATTCCATCCACTTTCAAATCAGCTGGCAAAACGTCTCTTACTTCTTTTAACGTTCTTCCCGTTGCAATAAAAATCAACTTTCCACTTTCTCTAAGTTCGATTAAATAATTTTTCAGTGTCTCATTCACCGTATTTATTTCATTCAGTGTCGTGCCATCCAAATCTAGCACAATTACTTTAAACATACTATCACCTCATAAATTTCTATTATGTAATAAAAATGCCAACAGCCTACTATCTATAAGATCTTAGGCTGTTGGCAGATATATGATTTTTTCCTTATTCAATATCAGATTAAGATAATCCTAATAGTTTCATAATACTTAGAATTAAGAGACCAACCACGCCAAAGTCTGAATCACCAAATGTGGTACCTTCAAACCCTACATCTCCTAAGAAGACCAAGAGAACCGCCGGCAGAAAACTAATAATGATTCCGTTGGCAAATGATCCTAGCATCGCTCCACGTCGGCCACCCGTAGCATTTCCAAATACACCGGCAGCTGCCCCGGTAAAGAAATGTGGTACTAGCCCTGGAACGATAACTTTTAATCCTATTGCCGGAAGAAGGAACATGGATAATAGTCCAGCTAAAAAACTGAATAAGAACCCGATGATCACTGCGTTTGGAGCGAATGGAAAGATGGTTGGACAATCCAAAGCAGGCTTTGTATCAGGCGCAACTTTATCCGCAATCCCTTTGAAGGCAGGAACGATTTCAGCAATTAACATCCGTACTCCCGCAAGAATGATGTACACACCTGCCGCAAATGTTATCGCCTGGATGAATGAAAATACGATAAAGTTAGAACCACCGGATAGTTTCGTTTCAATATAGTCCTGACCTGCAAACAACGCAACAATCACAAAGAACAATGTCATCGTTAGTGATACAGCGACTGAAGTGTCCCTTAAAAATCCTAATGATTTAGGAACTTTAATCTGCTCCGTTGTCTTTTCCTTATTTCCAAACCATTTTCCAACAGTTGCGGAAACAAAATACCCAATCGTCCCAAAGTGGCCGATGGCAAAATCATCGCTTCCGGTAATCTTCCGTACGTATGGTTGAAGGATAGCAGGGAACAACACCATGCATACCCCTAATATAATAGAACCGACCAGGATAAGCGGAACACCGTTAAGCCCTCCGACCGACAGGGTGACCGCAATTAAACAAGCCATAAATAAAGTATGATGGCCAGTTAAAAATATATATTTAAATGGCGTGAAACGAGCTAGTAAAACATTGACAACCATACCAAATACCATAATAAGTGCAGTCGAAGTACCAAAATCACTTTGTGCTGCTGCGACAATGGCCTCGTTATTTGGTATGACGCCTTGAACATTGAACGCATGATCGAACATTTGACTGAATATATCAAGGGCGCCAACAAGTACTGTCGCTCCCGCTCCAATAATAATGAAGCCCATGACGGTTTTTAGCGTTCCAGATACAACATCTGCACTGGACTTTCGCTGTAACAGCAAGCCAATGAGAGCAAACAGCCCCACAAGTATGGAAGGTGTACCCAAGATGTCATTCATGATAAGTTCCAGCATTGCCTCTCCCCCTCTTCATTCTGTTTTTTATTATAGATGTGACGCTAATTTCGATGTAATTTCAGGAATGCTCATCATGTTTTCCAGGGTAACAATCGTACGGGTCCCATCGTCAAGC
Source organism: Peribacillus sp. NPDC096540 (assembly GCF_050278525.1). Classification (NCBI taxonomy): domain Bacteria; kingdom Bacillati; phylum Bacillota; class Bacilli; order Caryophanales; family Bacillaceae; genus Peribacillus; species Peribacillus sp. NPDC096540. The sequence goes on from NZ_JBNNTG010000023.1 coordinate 27,510, forward strand.
TGACCTACAATATCCGCTGCTCCAAGGAAAATATCCGCCTGTACCGTTTTTGCGGATGTTAGATCTGTATGATCTACCTCCGCCGTTTTTCCCATTTCCGTTAAAGCCTTTTTCACATTCATCTCCATAATGAAACTGCTGCCTAATCCGTTCCCGCACACTACCATGATTTTCTTCATATCAATCTCTCCTTTTTTATCCTAAATGCGACTCTAATTTAGATTTGATTTCAGGAATGCTCATCATATTTTCAAGCGTAACGATTGTTCGGGTTCCATCATCTAGCTGGCCAACAATATCTGCTGCTCCAAGGAAAATATCCGCTTGCACTGTTTTTGCAGATGTAAGATCTGTATGATCTACCTCAGCTGTTTTTCCCATTTCCGTTAATGCTTTTTTTTACATTCATTTCCATTATGAAACTGCTGCCTAATCCGTTTCCGCACACTACCATGATTTTCATTCCGCTTCCTCCTTTGAATATTTATGAACATACTCCATAAGCACAGATTTATCTGAAGTCTGTAAAATCTCCTCAATATTAGCTGGTTCATTCAATAATTGAGTGAGCTGAATTAATGCCCGCAAATGCGAATCGTTATCTACAGCCGCCAAAACAATAATCAGCCGGACCGGTTTATCTGGCGCAAAGTCCACAGGTTCGTCCAATTTCAACAGACTCATAGATAAAGAGCGAACTCCCTGCTCCGGACGCGCATGAGGAATGGCCACTCCAGGCGTGATGACCACATATGGGCCATTCGTTTCTATAGCCTCAATCATGGCTTCCACATATCTCTCTTCGACAGTTCCTAAATCCACGAGAGGCTTGGCCGCGATTTGAATGGCTTCTTTCCAATCTGAAACATGCGACTGTAATTGAATCGTTTGTATGTTGAGTAATTCTTCTAACACAGGCTTCTCTGCCTCCTTTAAAGAAAATTGGGTTACTTTTGGTTTATGATTATACACATTTGATTGAAGTGCCTTTTCAAGCTGATCCAGTTCATGTATGGTTGCATACTTGGAAATGACTTTTAATAATGCTGCAACATCTACATTATCCGTCGTATAACCATACAATTCCTGCATGACCTGCTGACGCAGGTAATGTTTGTCCTGCATTTCTAAAATAGGCGGTACAACAAATAAAGTTGCTTTTGTTCTCATATGCACCGTTGAAAAAACAAGATCGTACGACAGTCGATACTCAGCGGCATTTCGAACAGACAGAACATCCAGAAACAAAATATCCGGAAACAATTCTCTCAATGTATAAATGAGAATATTGCTGATTCCTATTCCATTCGGGCATACAACAATCGCTCTTTTTCGATCATCCAATGTTGTCCCTTGCTTGCGCAGCCATCCGCCAAAATAGATAGTAAAGTATGCTACTTCTTCTTCAGATACTGAACGGCCAATCTCTTTTTCTAATAGCCATAGAGATTTTTTGGTCAGATGATGCAGTTCAGGATAGACCTTCTGCACCCGTTCTGTCATCAGATTCATTTGCGGGAGCCCATATTTCAGGCGATGATAAGCCGGTTTAAAATGAACGTACAATTGTTGGCATAGCTGTTCTTTATCATGTAAATGAACAAAAGCCAATCTCTCAAACTCTTCCACAATCTTATGCAAAAGATGTTGAATGAATTCATCATCCTTAAGAGGGGATATATCCTTCGTTCGATTCATACTTAGTAAATGTAAGGTTGCGTATAAATTTTCCGTTTCGCTCCATACTGATTGAAAAGCATCCGTTTTGGTCATTTCCTCAACCATTTTAAATTCTTCAGTTGTAACAAACTGCGCCCAGCTCTGATCAGATTGTAATTCTTCTCCTTTTCCAATGAGCTGATCTGTACATAAAAACAAATATGTCAGTTCATGAAGCCGTTCATCCGTAAAGGTAATGCCCAATTTACGCTCGATTCTTTCAAGCTGAAACCGGATTGAGCTTATTTGTTTTTCTTGATTTCTCCAAATACACTCAATGATCAGATTGCTATTTGAACTGTTTAGTACATCATGCACGAGATGTTCGATAATGTATCTCTTTACTCGACTTTCACCTTTTATCACGTAACCATCTTGTTTGGAGTATTGAATCTTAAGCGCTAATTTCTGCGTCTTCTCCTTGAGTCGTTTCAAATCTTTCAACACAGTATTTCGAGAAAGCCCTGTGATCGATTGGAAATGATAGACGGATAATTCTTCTGGGCTTAACAGGATCATGAGGTAAAAAACTTTTTCTCTATCTGTCTCTGAAAATATATAATTGCGTTTTGTCAGTTTTACGTTCAATTCTTCATCTCTGATGTTTCCAGAAAAGGAATAGCCTGTTTCACGATTATATTGAATGGGCTGATATCCTTGAAATTGGAGCCAGTCATTCGCTTTATTCAGGCCATATTGTATTTGCCTTCTCGTCAAACCTGTTTGGGCTTCAAGTTCTTTCATTTTTGAAATGGGCGAATGCTCCAATAGTTTTAGTAACTTAGCGCTTCTTTCATCTAAAAACATTCTCTTCTCCCTCTCCCTGCTTCTACGATATCTTACTTCTTATTAGAAATGTAGCGTTTCTAAGTCCGAATGTTGTCGTAGGTACTGCACAATAATATACTCTTTAAACATTTGTGCACAATACGGCATCCTTGCTTAAGATTTTTTCGTTCATGTACGTATGTAGGTTTAATAAGTAAGACGTTTATTTTTTTCTTTCCCTTCACTAGACTACTATAGGATTATTCTATGGAATTCATTTAGCCTGTTACCATTTCTTTTTATAATGATGTTTTTCCAGAAGGTACAAAAGGATTCTTTGTTTACCTGGACCTTATAAATAAAAGAATTAAATGTAAGCTTAAAGTCATATATTTTTTAATATTAAATTTACCAAGCATACCACGATATGCATAAATATTTGAATCCAAATTGACAATATGTATACGATTGTATACAATTATTAACATGACAATATGTATACAATCGTATACATAGGAAGGGGTTCTATAATGAAAAATGAAAAATTCAAGAACGAGGGACATCACCGTGGTGAGCATAACAGTGGAAAGGGCCATGGTCCAAAAACCTTTCGCCGAGGGCGGGCAATTGCTTTTTTAGAAATGATGAATCTTAAACGTTCAACCATTAAGGAACAGTTAGATAAACCAGAATTTCAATCCATTAATCAGATCTTAGTCGGTGAATTAAAAGCCATTGATATGTTAATCAACGAATTCATTCATTTATTTGAAATACAAGAAGGTGAAGCACCCGATAAGAAAAGTGAAGAAAAGGAAACTTCCAATAATGGTGGGAAAGGAATTGAAATGAATGAAACAAATTAACAATTATATCGATTCAGTGTTTTATACCCAAGATGCTCTTTTGGAAGAAGTCATTACGTCCATACAAGAAAACGGAATGCCGTCCATATCGGTATCTCCCTCATCTGGAAAACTCCTTACCTTGCTTATATCCATTTCAGGGGCTAAAAATGTTTTGGAAATAGGCGCTCTTGGGGGCTATAGCGGGATTTGCCTTGCCAGGGGATTCGGCAGCAAAGGAAAATTGACCTCCCTTGAATTAAAGGAGACATACGCAAAGTTAGCAAATAGCAATCTTTCTAAAGCTGGCTTTGGCGATCAAGTATCATATATGACCGGAGCAGCCCTGCAAAGCCTTGAAAAACTTGTTGGTGATAACAAGAGATTTGACTTTTTCTTTATAGATGCTGACAAGGAAAATTATGAAAATTACCTGCAATATTGCATTAAACTGGCGGAACCGGGTGCTTTAATAGTTATGGATAACGTACTTGCGGGAGGCAGTGTGGCAGACGAAGATGCTAAACCTAAACATTATACTGCATTTATGAAGACATTCAATGAAACTGTGGCTAATCATCCTCAATTAGAATCCCTGCTTATACCAATCGGTGATGGGCTGACCATTTCAAAAGTAATTACTCAAACTCACGAGTATAACAGCTAATTTCTCGAATAAATTGCTCAAACTCACGTGTTAAGCGCAAACTCACGAGTATAACAGCTAATTTCACGAGTAAATTGCTCAAACTCACGAGTAAAGCAGTAAAACTCACGAGTAAAACAGCTAAATTCTCGAATATATTGCCCAAACTCTCGTGTAAAGCGCAAACTCACGAGTATAACAGCTAGATTCACGCATATATCGCTCAATCTCACGAATATATTGCCCAAACTCTCGTGTAAGCACAAACTCACGAGTATAACAGCTAAATTCTCGAATATATCGCCCAAACTTTCATGTAAAGCGCAAACTCATGAGAATAACAGCTAAATTCACGCATATATCGCTCAATCTCTCGTGTATATCACCTAAACTCACGAAGTCATGAAGAAAAATAAACTGAATTTCTATAATCTTGAATGAAAATGATTTTTATTATCAATAATAAAATGGAAGAAGGGTAACCAGTATGATGGTTACCCTCGGTGATTTAAATCTCTGGATCAAATGTTTTGCAATCAGTTTCTTCGCTATTGGATGCTTGATTCCCTTTATTACTAACTACATAAATAGCATCAGCACTACATTTGTTTCCAGAATCCCAAAATTTACAATTATTCACTTCACATAGAACATCTTTTGCCATAGTATCACACCTCCTCATTTGCTATCATTAACAAAGTTGGGATTATTGATACTTTCCTTTTTCAGGTTCAATTTCCTTCACTTTAAAGTAAACGTCATGAACAGGGAATATAAGCTTTTTAACCGATTAACTTTAAGAACTTTATTCCCGTTAAACTGTTTAGATTATGACATTAGTCGTTTCTTTTTCTGTTCACAATATCCTTTGACGTTGATTAGGTATGAATGAACATAAAAAAACCGGGCAACTTTCGCCCGGAATCTTTAACATTATGCTGACTTTTCCAGTAGTTCGGCTTGTGGGATTTTCCAAAGCTCCCGCCATTTTTTCAAGGCTGATACAAGAATGACTAAGCCTAGGCATAAATATAAAATACTCCATTTATGTATACGTTTCTTACCATCCAGTTACCCCGCTACATTAACCTGAAATAAGTAGGCAAGAGGTACGAGCCATGTCCATATGTCTGCAATTTTAAGACGACAGTCACACCGATGATGAGTCCAATCGAGGCCATAAGCTGATTTGATACACCAAATAGTGCCCAAATAAAGCAGGCTGACGCACTGGCTAAGAAATCCTTGTCGAGTCTTGTTTTTAACGATTAACACTGACTAATTAGGGGCGCCAATCCATGAACCTGAGATTGGTTATTCCTCGGGCACTATGTGCACAGATTAAACTCCTGCTAGTATTTTTAGAATGGAAAAGACAATCTTACCTAATCCAAGGGGAAAATCGTCTGTTTGATATTATTCATTGCATGTTCGGGATAGGCCCAAGTTTCAGTGTTCTTCTATGTAAAGATATACTATTCATATTGGCTCAGAAATGGTTTCAAGCTTGCTTAAGTCAGATTAACCGTACATTCATGATGGGCTTCGATTGTTTGTAAGAAGCTTTGCATGGAGTTTGTCATATAAGCATCTTTACGGTGAATGAAGACAGTCGAAATATTGCCGTAATCTTCTGGAATTGCATGAACATGCACATTTTCATTGGCTGCAAGGTGATTTACCGCTGATTGTGGTACGAGGGTAATGCCAAGGCCGAGTGTTACGCTGGTTAAGATGGTTTCCAATACATTGAACTCCATAATCCTTTTAGGCATCACTTCTTCCTCTTTCAACCATTGTTCTAGTTTAGATCGATATCCACAACCCTGACTGAATACTAAAATTGGTTCTGTTAAAAATTCTTCAAGGTTTAATGTTTCATTTCTTGTAACTAAAACAAGTTTTTCTGTACACACATCGTATTGCTGAATGAGTGGATGTTTAATCGGTCCTGTAACAAAAGCGCCGTCTAGACTATGATCAATAACAGCTTTAATTAAATCCTCTGTTAACCCAGCCTTTATGGATAAATCGACATTTGGATACTGTTTATGATAAGAGGCTAGAATCTTAGGAAGACCGCTGACCGTTTCAACTGTACCGATGTTCAATATCCCTGTAGGTGTTTCACTATCCAGGAATACTTGCTTGAGTTCTTCCATATCAAGCAAAATTTTGTTTACATACTCCAGCATTTTTCGTGCCTCTGCGGTTAAAGACATACCACGTTTATGTCTATTAAATAAAGGCGTCCGTAACTCATGCTCTAAATGCTTAATCCTCGCCGTTACATTGGATTGGACGTAATTCAACTCAACAGCAGCCTTACTTATGCTTCCATATTTAGCGACGCACTGGAATATTTGCAAATCCCGCATTTCCATAAAAGTGACCCCCTTTCTCAAATATCATTAATAATGATGGTTATATTCATTTTAAGTCATTTTACATGATAATGACTTTATCATAAGGTGTGTATAGGAATTTAATCAATCATTATTTTTTTGAGGGGAAGCTTTAAATGAAAAAAAATCAAGTTTTAATAGGTGCACTTTTATGTTTGACAGCCAGCATTTCTTGGGGAGCCATGTTTCCAGTTGCAGAAAGGGCACTCATGTATATAGATCCTTTTTATTTCTCTTTTCTGCGATATTTAGCTGTAAGCATAATTTTAGGGATATTGCTTTTAATTAAAGAGGGAAAGAAATCTTTTCACTTGGAAGGGAAAGGAAAGAATTTATTATTTTTTGGGACAATGGCGTTTACAGTATACAACTTTCTCATTTTCTCAGGTCAAGACTTACTGGGCCATAACGGGGTAATTGTTGCTTCGATTATGGAATCATTAATGCCTATGATTTCAATTTTAATAATGTGGGTTTTGAAAAATGCCAGACCTATGAAATATACTCTCGCAAGTATGTTCCTTGCCTTAATAGGGGCCATTCTTGTAATTACCAATGGCAACTTATCATTTCTATTTTTATTGAAAGATAGCATCATTCCTATACTTTTCATTCTTATTGGTGTTATAGGATGGGTTATATATACGATGGGCGGCAACCAGTTTAAAGAATGGTCAACACTCCGCTATTCGACTTTAACGTGTATTTTAGGAACATCAGTATCAGCAATCATAACATTCTTTGGAACTGTACTGGGCCTGTCTGTTCCCACAGCAGAGGTTATTGAATCCATTTATGGCGAGATGATTTTTATGATTATTTTCCCCGGTGCCATAGCACTTTTAAGCTGGAATTTAGGTATTAAACTTTTAACGCCCATTAATGGCATTCTATTTATCAATTTAGTTCCAATAACCACGTTAGCTATTGTTTTTATCCAAGGGGGATCACTTACATCATTCGAATTACTGGGAACTTTTTTAGTGATATATGCATTGATTCAAAACAATTATTATCAAAGAAAAAACTTGCCTTCCCAAGTTGAAGAATTGCATCCAAGGAAAGAAAAAAGAATCAGTTAATTATTAAGGTACAAAACATCAATGGGGAGGACAATAATGGATTACTTAACACTTATAATAATCTTTGGATTGGCTGTACTGTGGGAATTGGCCACGATTAATAAGAATGTGAAAAAGATGAATGAGCAAAATGCAGAATTAATTAATCTATATCATGATAGAAGTAAAAGAATTAAGTAAAATAGACTTTTGGCGATACAACGCAAAAAAGCCTGTCATTTAGATAGGCTTCAGACTGTAGACAATTTGAACGCTAATTGGAACGTAGGGCACTCGCTTTCCGCGGGCGGTCCGCCCTCGGCACTCTTTGCGCCTGTGGGGTCTCCCTTGGACGCGCCTTTCCCGCAGGAGTCTCGAACACCCGCTCCAATCTACTTTTTTAAATTTAGATCTAATAACTGAAGCCTTTTAGAGGGGCTTTTTTGTATTTTTGATGATCGTACTATTCACCAAGCTAAATCGACGGCCCTATATTCAAGCTCAGCCTATTGGCATGAACCTCCTTGATTGCATGTCCACAGTTCGCTTACCTTCACTTTGTCGGCGGCCGCGAGCAAATAGAAAAGAGCATGTGTTGAAAAATGATTGATCAAAACCTGCCTTTTTTATGGATAATGCGTAAGCACTTCATAAGCCTTATCAATTAACAATTCACTATTTTTGTTTTTTTATGATTGTTCTTTTTGACATTTTACCATTATAAATTTAAATGGAGGTTTATTTTCCATATTCTTATGCGGCTCGACAATTTCCGAAAATTCCGCCAATCCATATTTTCCAAATTCTTGTTTTATCGAATCGGAATCATAAAAAAACATTTTTACACCTTCCATTATCTCGAAATAGTCTTTATCCAGTTGTTTGCCCTTTCCAAACATTGGGGCTTCTTTTGAAATAGTAGTAAAAATCATATAACCGTTTGGCTTTAACTGATTATAGCAATCTTTAATAAACTTTTCTCTCTCACGATTATTCAATAAGTGAATAAGTGCATAACAAAATATACCATCATAAAGTTTGTTATCATAAGGCATATCGGTTACTGAACCATGAAAAATACTAATATTAAGACCATTTTGCCTTGCCAAATCAATCGCTGTTTTTGAAATCTCAATACCTGTTATATTTATTCCATTATCAATAAAAACCTTTGCGTTTCTGCCATATCCAATACCAGGAATCAAAATATCCTTAACTTTATTCTCAAGGAAAAAGTCCTTTGTCAAGATTGCGGAGTCTGAAGGTTCAAATCCCCACATCATTTGATTTTCTATAAAACTTGATTCCCAGAATTCTGTCATACCTCAATCTCCTTTACAAATATTAGCTCTTTTACTTTGGCTGTTTTCGCATACTTTGTTGCTATTCACCAAGTAATGCGGTGTGGTTGATTTCCCCTCCATTGCTCGCTTTCCGCGGGGCGGGCGGTGAGCCTCCTCGGCGTGAACGCCTGTGGGGTCTCACCTGTCCCGCTGCTCCCGCAGGAGTCTCGCACTTCCGCTCCAATCAACCTTAAATAGTTTCGTTTTAAAAACAACAATCTTTACGAAAAGAGCTTTTTCTTTTTAAAAATGCTCTTATGCAGTCAAGGATTTTATGCCTCCAAAAGAAATGCAGCTTCAACTAAATCCATGATGACTCCAGCCGCCGCTTTATTGCCCTCCGCCGCCGCAATCACCAGCTGAGAAGGCGTGCTGAGTGATGTATCTCCACATGCATATACTCCTTCAACCGTTGTTCGTCCAAATGAATCCACTTTAATCCCGCCGTTTGGAGTGATCTCGCAGCCGAGCTGTTCCGCAAAAGGAGCAGACTGCACCAAGTCTGTCACCACAATCCCTGCCTCCCTTTTGATTTCCTGTCCGTTTTGCATCCGGATCGATGTCAGCTGCCCTCCTTTCGATTTAAGACTTTCAATCTTTTCTTCCACGACTGTTACGTGCTGCCTAGCAAAGATATCCTTCTCTTCATCAAGAACCTGATAGCCATTTGTAAACACAATTACATCACCGCTCCAGTTTGACAGCAGTTTTCCCATATGAAAAGCCCGTTCATTTTCTGCAATCACCGCCAATGCTTGGCTCCGCATTTCCCAGCCGTCACAAAACGGACAGCTGAAAACACTCGTTCCGTATACATTCTGTATGCCTGGAATCTCCGGCAAAACATCCCGAAGACCTGTTGCGAGAAGCACTTTTTTCGCCATGTAACCCGTTCCGCCTTTCGTTTGAATTCGGAACACACCACTGGCTTTTTCAATAATCTCCACCCGTTCCTCCTTAATGGAGACGGACGGATATTTCTGGACATCCGTTCTTGCCCGCTTCTTGAACTCTGCCGGCTTTACCCCATCCTGTGTGATAAATCCGTGCGACTCCTGCGTCACCCGATTACGGGGTTTATCCTCATCAAACAAAATTGTTTTCCGTCCAGCACGCCCCATGACCAATGCGGCATTCAGTCCTGCAGGTCCTCCACCAATAATTACACAATCCAACACATGAAACACTCCTTCTTTATAAAGCCTATTAAAGACCCTTAATATCCTTAATTTGTGCAAAAAAATTTATTTTTCTTTTTTTGTCTCATGACAATGTCTTTTTTCTATTTGCTCCGCAATGCTTTGAATCGTTCGTCCAGCCAGTTCTTTCTTCATGTTGCCTTCCGCCTCGATCATCACGCGCTCAATTAAACACTCGCTTTCTTCATGGTCCAACGCACAGTTGAAAAGCACCGACTGACCCTCCACCGCTTCAATAACATCCAGAAACGAAATGTCCTGCGCGCGGCGTGAAATACTGTAGCCGCCTTTTGCCCCTGGCACTGATTCAATTAATCCAGCCTTCACAAGCTTCGTCAAAATCTTCGACAAGTACGTCGGGGACAAATCCTGCATGTACGCCAGCTGATCCACGCTTACCGTCTGACCTTTTGGTTCCATCGTTAAATGCACCATTGTATGTAGTGCATAATTGGTTGCCTTTGAATACTTCATTGATGCACCTCATAATTAAAACTATTACAGACTTTTAATATCCTTAATTGATTGTAACTCAAGCTGCAAAAAACCGCAAACTTTTTTCACCTCTCCTAACGATTGATCATCCTGCTAAAATCTTCTCTTGTAATAATCTAAACTTACATTTTTTAAACAACAGTACGTTCCCATTAGGTATTCCTTTTTAATACTGGTTACAATCCACACGAGAAAGTAAGGCAAAAAAAGTATGAGCTCTGTAAATACAGAACTCATACCCTGCCTGTGTCAACTTTTTGGGTTGAACACGTTTTTTTTAATTTCATTAATCAAGCATTCGGCTCTCCCTTACAAAATCCATTCTTATCCAGTTTATTCACCAAGTTTCTTCCGTATATCCGCCGCTACATTCTTTAATGCCTTTTTGGATCCCCTTCCAAGGTCCCGGTCCAATTTCCTTTCTTTATAACTGACAAATAAGGTATTCAGATCATAGCCTTCGGGATATAAATCGACGGCTTTTATTTCAAGCTCCAGCCTATTGGCATGAACCTCCATGAATGTATCCTCGAAAAGCACAACTAAATTATTGTAAGAATCCATCTTTTTATATACAATGCCGTAACCATTCAGTTCAGTTAACTTTACCTTGTCTCCAACTTCAAATTCATACAATGCTTCCTTTGGAGCTGCCGTTACTTTCGGTTTTTTGATTTTACCTTCTCGAATACAGTCCAAGTCATAGTCTTTATTGTCAATATAACTCTTTGCCTTTTGCAAAACCTTTTCTCGCACATTCATTTTTTTTGCGATCCAAAGTGCGTTACTTTCCCCTGATTTACCAATCACTAGCTTATACATGGGCTCTAATGTTTCACTATTAAATTGCATGGCCGCATTCATAAAATCACTGTGTATTTCCGAATAGCGTTTGATTTCACCATAATGGGTGGTTGCAACTGTTATGCAGCCCATATGATAAAATTCCTCGAGTATTGCAATAGCTAGAGCTGCGCCTTCATTCGGTTCTGTCCCGCTCCCTATTTCATCGAATAAAAGCAATGAATTATTGGTTGATGCACTCATAATATCTGAGATGTTTTTCATATGTGATGAAAAAGTACTGAGCGCATTTTCAATACTTTGATTATCGCCGATATCAACAAACACTTGATCAAAGACTGCCAGTTCCGTCCCCTCGTTTCCTGCAACATGAAACCCTGACATAACAGCCAATGTAAGGATACCGATCGTTTTCAGGACCACTGTTTTACCGCCTGCATTAGGACCTGTAATAATTAAGCTGCGATAGTCCTTACCAATTTCAAAATCCAAAGGTACGCTATTTTGGGGCAAAAGAGGATGTTTACAACCTATTAACTGAATATAACCATGATTATTGATTTTCGGTTCAATGGCATCCATGCTTTTACTGAACTTTGCTTTTGCGAAAATCATGTCGTATTGACTGATTAGTTCTATATTTATTTTGATAGGTTTCAGTTCCTCGTAAATCGTGCCGGATAGAGTGGCTAAAAGTTGATACACTTCCATCGATTCTTCAGCTTTTAAACTCGCTAATTCTACATTTAATTTGGTCACAGATGTTGGTTCAATGAACACAGTTGCCCCTTTAGATGATACTTCAACGATTGTTCCAGCCACCTGATTTTTATAAGAAGCTTTAATGGGGATCGTAAAGCGATCATCTTTTTTACTGATAAAAAACTCCTGAATGAACTCTTTGTTGGCTGCACTCTTTAAAAATTTATTTAAGCGTTCCTCTATTTTACTTTCTGTCTTAATAATTTGATTCCGGATGCGCTTCAAATCCTTACTTGCTTCGGAAACCACCATATTTCCTTTTATAACGAATTGAATCTCTTCTTCAATGCTCCTGAATTCAGTCATGGAGTAAGCATATGAATGCAGTGTGGGTGCGAAGAATTCTTTATCGGCCATGAATTTCTTGATATTCCTGCAACCTCTTAAGAAATCTGCTATAGCAACTAATTCACCCGGTTCCAAAATCATTCCCTTTCCCAGTTTTTCAATATGGTATCCAACATTAGATATGCCCTTTAAGGGAATATGGTTTTCAGCATTCAGTAAATTCCTTGCCTCAGTCGTCTCGTTTAAACGAATTTTAACCACATTCAACTGGGTACTTGGCTGAAGCTGATCCAACAACGCTTTTCCTAAACCACTTACGCAATGGTCTTTCACCATTTCTTTCAGTTCTATATATTGTAATTTTTCGTATGTCATCTTATTCATTATGATTGCCTCCTTGAATGAGTGAGTGATAAAATTCCCGAATCCAAAAAATGCCCGCAATGGTCCCCCTACCTTTACAAATGAACAAGCCATTTGAGTAGAAAGCTCCTGCGGGCATCGGCCTTATCTATAGATAAGTACCTAAAATCGATAACAAATTGGGCAGCTCGAATAGACCTGCGTACACAAAAAAGCATGATAGGACAAATCCCACCATGCTTTTCGTCGTAACACCTACATGTTACACGATTTATGGAAAAGGAAGCAGTCTTAAGGTAGGTATTCACAATGCAAAGTTGCACTGTAAAAAAAGGCATACTTAATCCACTGACATATCAGTGATTAAATACCTTATTCAACTAAATTAGTTGATACCTACTCCCGACATAAAACACCACACCTTTTCTTAGATTGGAATTAACATACCATATCAGTAAGAAAGAGTCAATATGCAATGGATCATTCTAATCAAGAAAACAAAAATGCAGCCAAGCCCATGATTTTAACGATTGCTTTAGTTCTTGCCGCGATATTGCTTTTTACAATAAGAGGGTTTTGGATTTATACACAATGAGTTATCAAAGCTATAAAATGATGAATTGTTTTGGTTGAAATCCTACATTATACTGTAACAACATACAAAAAGGTTTTGAAAGACCGCCTGGATGAACTTCTCTTACTGAAACTTCATTATAACGAAACAATTTTATGGGATAAGAGAGTTTACTCCATTCCTAAATGCCAAAGTTTTAACCTCCGCCACGGAGCATTTCCAGGGCTAACTAAACGTTTTAGCAATGATGCTTCAGTAACTCCCTTTTCAATGTCTGAATATTTACTTTAAAATCGGGGTATGTTATCCTTATATTAACATAAACTAAAAACAGCCCCATGCGCTAACATGAGGCTGACAACTAGCAAGAGTGGTTGGTCACAACTAACTTAATTAATCGTCAGAAGAAGAACCATTGCCATCTTGGGAGGATGAGTGGTTCTTTTTCCTTTTCTTGGCGAACATAGACAGGATAAGACTGGTTGCTACAGCAACAAATATCTCTTTACCCATATCTGTAATTAAGTTCAATAAGAAATGAATCATGCGGTCACCTCCTTCCCCATCTATAATTAGATGGAAAAAGCCAAAACCGTGACCTACCACTCTATCCTCAGTTGTCCCTCTATTTTATCATATTTTTTCCATTATGTTAAATATATGTAAATTGATAAGAGGAGTATTCCTCCCCCTTCTACTCTGGAGTAGATTAATTCCCTTTGTTTACAAGTGCAGCTAACATTTGGCGAAAAGGCTTCCTGCAAATTAATGAGACCGTTTTAATTAGCTCAAATTTCTATTGATCCTGTTAAGTCATAAGGAACATCTTGTGGTTCTCAACTGTTATGTATTTCGGAAATTTTGACAAGTCCAATCTACAGGCGTTTTAAAAGAACCTGAATCTCTCTCTACTTTTCCCGGAAACTTATTCCAAAACTTAGATTTATCGATTCCGATCATCCTATTCCTGCTGATAGACATTGGCTTCATAGTTGCGATGATTATGGGGATCAGGACGATAAGAGGCAGTATAATCTTATTCAGCGTTATATCAAACGGCATATTTTTCACTTTTTTATTAGCATTGGCAAATGGACTTTCAGAACCGTAAGAATAGGGGATTATCCATTGGATAATCCCCTTTGCGGTTTAAGCTTCATCACTCATTATGAGAGGGACTGTTTTCCCTTCATTCACGTTAATCAATCCATGGTCGGTTATTTTCAGAGCCGGACTGACAGGAAGCGATAAGGTGCTTAATGACATGATGACATTATAATGTTCGTAGCCTAATGATTTAAGTGCATCTGTCAGGTGCTGAACCTGCCTTGATACGATGTCCATTGGCTCTTCGGAAAGAATGCCTCCTACCGGAAGAGGAATCATGGATAGGACCTTGCCATCTTCAACGCAGCAGACTCCGCCTTGTTTCCTTATTACTTCGTTAGCGGCAATCATCATATCCTGCTTATTATGGCCAATCACCAAAAGATTATGGTTATCATGCGAATAGGTGGTGGCAACAGCTCCACGCTTCAAAACATCGCCGGTGATCAACCCGTGTGCCCGGTTACCGTTTTTCCCGTATCGTTCGAATGTGGCGATTAAACCATAAGGGCTTTCTTCCCAGCATAATTCACCATTCTTCCCTTCTAAACTATCATGGGTTTCAGATGTGAAAGTAGATCCATTCTGCACGTTTATGATCCGGCACTTGCTGCGTTCAAGCGTATCTGGGATTGTGATGTTAAAATCGTTTTCCGTAAGTTCCGCAAGCTTCACACTTTGATAGAAATGCTCAGGAAATTGTCTTTCCTTCACTTCTTGCACATATAGCCGTGAAGATTCATAAACTAGCTCACCTTTTTTGTATACTTGTTCAATATCGAATGTTTCCAAGTTGGATAGCAGCAGAAAATCTGCCGTTTTTCCAGGTGCAATGGCGCCACGGTCATACATTCTCATCCGCTGAGCAGGTGTATAGGTGCATGCATAAATGGCTTTTTCCGGAGTCATGCCCATTTGAATGGCTTTCTTTAAAAGGACATTCAAATGTCCTCTGTTTTGGAAAGAGTCGGTCATGACATCATCGGTGACAAAGCAGAAATGCTCATCCACCTGCTTTTCCTTCAAGTAATTTATCACTTCTTCAGTCATTGATTTTTCTTGAATCTCAATGAACATTCCGGCAGCGATCCTCGCGTCCATCCCTTCCACGGTCTGGTGTGTATGATCTGAATTCACTCCGGCATAAACAATCTTCTGCAAGTCCAAGTCGAGCAGTTTTGGAACGTGCCCCTCTATGATTAGATCTGGATAACGGGAACGGATATGGGACAAGATCCGATTCGTTTTGCAATCGGGGTCGGATATGACCTCATAGTAATTCATGATCTCGCCGAGACATTTAATGTCCTCCGTTTGCATCAATTCATCTATATCATCTATTTCTATAGAACCGCCTGTTGTTTCCATCGATGTCGCAGGAACGGAACTCGGGATGGCATAAAACATATCCGCTACGCAATCTTTACTTGCTTTGATCATTTCCTTCACACCGGAAATTCCGAAAACATTGGCCATTTCATGCGGTTCCGGCACGATCGTCGTCACGCCATTCTTGATTAACCCGTAGGAAAAAGTCGCAGGCGTCACCATCGTACTTTCAATGTGGAGATGGATATCGATCAGGCCTGGAACCATATACTTCCCCTGCCCATCGACGATTCGTTCCGGCTCGAAGGCATCCAATTCCCTGTCTCCGATATAATAGAACTTTCCATCTTTGATGGCAGCATTCCCTTTAATGAATCTTTTAAAATAGCTGTTAAACACGTTGATATCTCTTACAAGCATATCCATTCGCATAACTTACCCTCCTAAGCTAGTCAACAAGCACCATCTGGTTTCTTGGAATTTCAAGGATGATTTCCTGACCCGTCCGATAGGATTCCGACATTTCCTTGTTAACAGTGAAATCCCCTATTGGAGTTTCAACGACATATTGATAGCTTCTTCCCAGATAGGTACTTACCTTAACTCGGCCAGATAAACTATTTTCCTGAACAGCTCCAGTGTTATCTTTTTCCCTGATCAACAGATCGTCCGGCCTGATGGCGCCCACTTTTCCCGTTGCATTGGTCATCTGGGCATCCTTGTTCAGCACAAATGAGTATCCGGATTTGTTCAGTTCAATTTTACCGTCATGATCTGTCCGCTTATCGAAGTCAATGAAGTTCTTGAAGCCGATGAAGTCTGCGACAAACTTGGTTTCAGGATATTTGTAAATGGTCGCAGGATCACTAAGTTGCTCGATGATCCCTTTATTCATAATCGCCACCTGGTCGGATATCGAAAAGCATTCTTCCTGGTCATGGGAGACATATACCGTTGTAATCCCCAGCTCTTGTTGGATACGGCGAATCTCGACTCTCATATTCACCCTTAAGTTGGCATCAAGATTACTCAATGGCTCGTCAAATAATAGGATGTCCGGTTCAATCACCAGCGCCCTGGCAATCGCAACCCGCTGCTTTTGCCCTCCGGAAAGTTCTTGGGGATATCTCTTTTCAAATCCTTTTAAATTAACGATTTCGAGCACATTCATTACTTTTTTTTCGATTTCACTTTTAGAGTTCTTTCTCAGACGGAGACCGAATGCAATATTATCGAATATCGACAAATGCGGAAATAATGCATAGTTTTGAAACACAAAGCCAAAATTCCGCTTGTTAACGGGCACTTTCGTATAGTCCTTTTCCTTGAATAAAAACTTCCCTTCGTTCGCCTGTAAAAAACCGGCAATTAAACGCAGGGTCGTCGTTTTCCCACAGCCGCTCGGGCCAAGAAGAGATACCAGTTTCCCTTTTTCAATCTCAAGATTGAAATCTTTTAATATATTCTGTTTGTTATATGCTACAGATATATCTTGTAAAGTGAATAAAGCCATCCATCATTACCTCCTTTATCGTTTTGTGAAATAAGACAATCCCATGAGCCGTTCTACTATAAACATGAAGAAAGCCGTTATGAACATGAGTAATACGGAAATGGCCGAAATGGTAGGATCGAAGTAGTTCTCCACATACGTCAGCATCTGAATCGGAAACGTACTTACCCCAGGGCCTGTCATATAAACTGAAATGTCTACATTATTGAAGGATTCCAAGAAGGCGATCATGACTGCCGCCAGAATTCCTGATTTTATATTCGGGAGGACGACTGTAAAGAATGTGCCCAATTTACTGGCTCCAAGACTCTCCGCCGCTTCTTCAATGGAAAAGTCAAAGTTTGATAAGCTTGAAGAAATCACACGGATGATGAACGGCAGCATGATAACTGTATGTCCCACAAACAGAGCCGCATAAATCGGAAGCTGATAAGCCCCCACAATATAACGTAAAAACGCAAAGCCCAGCACAATTCCCGGTATTAATATTGGAGAAACGAAAAATGCATTAATCACGCTTTTCCCTTTGAAATCAAATCGGCTTAATGCATAGGCAGCCGGCACTCCCAGTATCAGTGCCAAAAGGTTGCCTGCCAGTGAAACAAGGATGGACGTTTTAAAAGCGACCAAAAACATTTCCACATTAAAAATATTTTCGTACCATCTTAAAGAGAACTCTTCTGGCGGGAACTTCAAAATATTTCCGCCTTCAAATGACGTAACGGATATGATAAGCAAAGGCCCTAGTAAAAAAAGGAACACCAGGAGAGTAAACAGGGCCAATCCTCGATTTTTTTCCTGCATACACCTCTACCCCTTTGGATTTAATTTTTTTGCCAAACCATTCATGATCGATATGATAAGAACTGTCACTGCAATCATGATGGTAGCGACAATCGATGCCACTTGCCATTCGTTCAATGTAATCGCGTTTTGATAAAGAAATGTCGAAATGACCCGCTGTTTCCCACCTAATAAAGCAGGCGTTGTATAGGCCGTGAAGCTCCCTACAAAAACAAGGATGCTGCCAATGACCAAACCAGGAACCGAAAGCGGAATGATCACTTTTGAGAATACTGCTAATCTTGATGCTCCAAGGCTCTCGGCCGCTTTTAATAAGTCAGTCTCGATGTTCTCCATCACACCCACCAGCGTCACGATGATCAATGGCAGGAATAAATGGACCAATCCGATGATGATGGCAGTAGGCGTGTACAATATATCAAGCGGCTTTTCAATCAAGCCCATGCCCATAAGCAATTTATTCACCACACCGTTTTTACCTATAATCACCATCCAGCTGAATGAGCGGACCACTGGGCTTGTTAATAGCGGGAAGATCGTCAGCAAAAGCATGATGGCTTTTTTTCGTTGTTTCAATTTTGAAATGTAATAAGCTGCTGGAAATCCTAATAGAATGCAAATGATTGTCGTGAAAAGACTCACCCTAAGTGTCGTCAGGAGAATTTCAATAAAGTATCGATCTTGGAAAAAATCGAGATATCCTTGTATGGAAAAACCGCCGCTTTCATTAAAAAATGTCGTGCCAATCGTCATTAGGATCGGAATGATCATGAAAATCGTTAAAAATAGAATGCCTGGAAACAGCAGCATGTATAGATAGCGTTTTTTCACCTCGGAACCCCCTGTTCGTATTATTTATGAATTGATTATGCGAATGAACAGGTCGAAAAACGCTTCCGCATCGACGTCCAGACAAACATGCGCATTTGGCGGCTTCATCAGCCTATTTTGAAAGTCGCAAACCATCTGTCCGTCACAAAGCTCACTCTTTGTTTCAACATCCACATAGTATTCTTTACTTGTGACAAGATCTTTTTGCAAAGCGATAGCTACAGCTAATGGATCATGCATCGCACATGCCCATATACCGTTACGTTCAAAATACCTTTTCCGATATTCAGACGTACTGTCTCTTATATAGTCAGCAAGTGTACTGTTTTGAATCAATTGTATATGCTCTTCTGTGAGAAGAACATTTCTCGTGACATCAAGACCAACTTGTGTAATCGATTCGAACCCCGCTTGTAATACAATTTTGGCAGCTTCAGGGTCGACAAACGTGTTATACTCAGAGGTTGGTGTGACATTGCCAACCCCTGTAACAACTCCGCCCATGAAAATGACTTCTTTAACAAGCTTGGTAATTTGCGGACATTTTTTCACCGCTAATGCCAAATTCGTAAGAGGTCCCGTCATGACAAGCGTCACTTCACCAGGAAAATTCAAAATGGAATTGATAATGAAATCAGAAGCAAATCCATCATCAGGCTGCTTTTTGACTGGCACATCCTTCAAAGCTCCGCCAATCCCGTCTTCGCCATGGATCCGGTGTTCAAAAAAGGGGCTCCTGATAATTGGGCTATCTGCCCCCTTTATGACTGAAATGTCCTGTTCACTCAATAAATCCAATATTTTGCATGTATTCAGTGTGGCCGTATCAAGTGATACATTCCCGTTCACTGTTGTTACCGCCAATATGTCGAATTGACGGCTTTTAACAGCAAGAATGATTCCAATCGCATCATCTATTCCAGTATCCACATCAAGAATCATTTTTTTCTTCATCAAGCACACCTCTTTTCTTTCTTAGTGTGTAAGTTCACGATTCCAACGATCGATCCATTGTTTAGAGGCTTCATTTACAAACTTCATGTCTAATACACGCAGGCTGTTAATAACGTCATCTCCATAGGTTAAGCCTTTCGCTTCCTTTTTAGAGAGCTTGACTTCCATATTGACAGGAGAATCCACTTTCGCTTTCGCTGATTTTTCCTGAACTTCCTTGCTTAAGATGTAATTCATGAATTCACCGGCCAATTCTTTTTGATTGCTGGCTTTAACAATATTCACCGTATTCATCACTGCGTAGCCGCCTTCTTCAGGGGAAATGAACTTAGCATTAGGAACGGCTTCCTGTAAATCGCCAAAATACATTTCCATGATCGGGCCTGCAGCGATTTCTCCTTGCGAGAACATGTTGACGAACTCTGACGTTTGCCCATATTCCTTAACCGCATTCGGCATGATCTTCTTCATTTGATCGAAAGCTTTATCTTCATTGAACTCTTTACTTCCGCTAACTTTTGAAGCGGCATCCAAAAACATTGGTCCAGTTGTTGAAGTGATTGATGGGATCGTGATCTTTCCTGCCAAATCCTTGCTCCAAAGATCTTTCCAAGAGGTAATCGGTTTACTCACTTCATCGGGATTATAGGCAATGCCAAATTGTGCAATGGTATAGGCTGGTCCAAAGTCATCGCCATTCGGTGCTTTTGCTTTGTCGTATATATTATCAATATTCGGAATTTCACTATGGTCAACTTTCTCAAATAACCCTTCATCGATGCCCTGCTGTGCATAGTAGTCGGATAAATAGATAACATCCACATCGCTATTCGCTTGGCGTACCTTGTTCAATCGATCTGCATTATTTCCTGAATCAACGACAATCTCGACATTATGCTCCTTTTCAAATGGCTCATAGACTTCCGGACGGAAGAAATCATCTGCGAATCCCCAAGTGGAAACGACTAATTTGGCTGGTTTTTCCTTTCCATCCTCCTTTGAAGAGCATGCAGCTAAAACTAATGTGAAAAGCGATAACATCATCAATATTTTTTTCATCATCCAAACCTCCAAGATCATATTGTTTAAAATTTCCTTTTTAATAATATACAAGTAAAAAAAGACAATCTTAAATAGAATAAAAATTCTACCCAAGATTGTCTTTTCTTTGTAAACAAAGATAAAACCTATCATTTGGTTCTTTTGTGGCGTTTCCTCCAGATAAATCCGAAGTGAAAATCCATTTATATTATTATATTATTTTTCTTTCAATACTATATTGGTAAATGCACGTTGCGTCGCTGAGTCATAATCTCTTAGGACGGCTTCAATATCCCAATCCGTTTGCGTTTCTAACTTTTGTCTTAATTTCTTTTTATAAAGAAGTGACATATGAAAATCAACCTCCTGCTTTAGGCTAGGAACTTCTCCCTCTAAAGCTTCAGAGCGCGGGGCACGTCGATGTTTGGCCTGAAATGTAATCACATTCTGCTCAACAGTAACCTTCAGCAGCGTCGTACCAAAGCCGAACAATTCCTTCGATACCTCATTATACATATGAGAAAGCAATTTCTTCGTTTCGTTAGAGTTTATCGGTAAGATGACTATCACCTGCCAAACTATCATTTTAGGTAATTATATATACTTTTTCTTAATTACACAAGATAATATTCGGATTTCGCACAAAAAAAATGTTTTTTTTTATTAAATAGTACATTTATACACCAATACACGAATTATACTAAAACCCATTTGGGTATTTTTGTGATTTGATTTACAACTATATATCAGTATAATCACTCAAAATGTGGATTTCAACCTAATATATTCTTAATTATTGCGAATCCCCCACAGCGCCCGTACAACTATTTGCAGAAAACAGGGTAAGTGTAGTTGTGCAGATATGGATGGTAGAGCTGAAGGTTTCAGCGTGTTTGTTTAGCTGAACCTGACGGGAGTAGCTTTTAAAATGAATACTTTGTCATAAAAAAACTACACCTCCAATTGTTAGACGGTGTCTAACAATTGGGGTGCAGTTCATTTTAGAAACAGTTTTTTTATGTTCCTTTTAAACTAAATCCCTTATTACTGGCATATGGCGTTCTTGGAGGCTATCGGAAAGCAGACTATACGAAACTATTTTCTTCTTGTACTGTTTGACTACATCTACGTGGTCGTTGTAAATGTACACAAATAACCTAACATCCTTTTTGCCTCTTTTAGTATCAATGACTAATGGAGTCCCACTGTTCTCTGGATTCAAAAACAATTGCTCGTTCCCTGGGAATATATGATTTTTTTTCAAAAATATAGCTTTGTTAAAATAATTAATAACTTGAATTTTGTCTTCACCTTCCAAGCGTTTCCCGTCAATGGTTACGATTGCATTCGCGTCACTAAGTTCTGAATGAAGTTTAAATTTGCTGAGAATCCAATTCACTGTATCGGTTGGAAGACAGGTAACTAATAGTTTTACCAAGCCTAAGAGAATTGTCAAAATCAAAACAGGCAATGTCATATTTCATCATCTCCGCTACGTTATAATTTAATTATTAAATGAAAGAGGCGGTCAGTTTTTCTTTGAAGTGACCGTTCTATTAACGTTTCATTTTTGGTGAAAAGTTGTACTTGAAGGAGGGCACAAAACATAACCAAACTCTATCAATATATTTTTTTGTTTTAATTTATCCATAAATGTCAAACTCTTCATTTGATTGTTCACTCAGCTTACAAAGGCGATTTTTTCAGGTATCTATCAGATTCTTTTCGTTCACATTTTTGCCACATGTGTGAACAAATTCACAAATTTTCACAAATAGAGTATGTCTTGTAAATCACTCGTACAAAACATGACCTTTATACAATTAAGCCTATATTTCAATACATTTTGATATACCATTATAATAATCATTCACGTGGTATCTTAGGCTAATTTTATTACGAAGTAGATGATGCCCACAGTTAATACTAGGGCAAGACCCATATAAATATAACTAAGGTTCAACAAATTTCCTCTCGTAGCTGCAGAATAATCACTATCACTCTTCCCCGTTAATGAAAGGGTACCAACCAGAGCAACTAAACTAATGGCTACTACTAATATTACACTTATCGTCATGATTCAACGCCTCCCAATATTATTATCTATTTCCTTGAACCATTTCAAATTATTCCGATTCTCATCGTATATCGTAGTGTAACTACATAAAAAATCGTTCCTAATTTGCATGTCAAAATTAAATTGTCCAGGTAGATCGCTCTTTGGGTTTACTGAGTAAATATATTAGAAAAAGCCTACTTCTCTATAATAAAAGAACAACCAATTTTAGGACCATCCAATTAAGTGAAATTTCCACCATCCACTTGTTGAATTCTTTTGTTAATATACATAGAAAAGTGCAAAGCGCCTCTGAAAAAATGGCTTAGATACCACGTCTTGTAGCACTCAGACCTAACTTACTTCCTCGAAAAAGACAAAAAAAGAATCATGACTGGTCATGATTCTCTCTCGTGAATATCAAAGCAGATGATTATAAACTTTTTACAGCATCTGCAAATCTTTTGATCCCTTCGTGGATAGATTCCTCGTTTTCTTTCGCAAAGGTAAAGCGAATATATTCCTTGTTTGTTCCCAATGTTGACCCGGGAACGTAAATGACTCCTCTTTTGATAGACTCCTCTAGTAATTGTATTTCGTTTAATTGTACATTCAACTTACACCACAAATGAATACCACCATTTGGCGAATAATAATCAACTTTGTTTTTTAGAAATTGTTGGAGGCTCGACACCATTGCATCCCTTCTTTTTTCTAGCTGCTCTCTTAAGTAGGTAATATGAGTAGGGAAATGCTCTGATTCAAGAAAATCGTTTGCTATCCATTGAGTGAATGAGCCATGACCGAAGTCAACCTGTTGCTTAGCATCAGACAGTCTCTCTATAACTGATTTCGGTCCTATTATCCAGCCAATTCTTAAACCAGAAGCAACAATTTTTGACAAAGAGCTTATATATAAAACATTTCCGTTGTTGTCCATCGATTTAAGAGTGGAGATTTCTTCCCCAGAAAAAGAAGTTAAACTATAAGGATCGTCTTCTACAACCGGTATTCCATATTCGGATGAAAGCTCTAGAATCCTTTTACGACGGTTGATATGAAGTACAGTTCCTGTTGGGTTTTGAAAAACAGGGTTCAAAAATATCATCCTGATTCGATGTTTTTTATGGAGTGCTAGTAAATCCTCTGGGTTTATGCCATCCTTATCAACTGGTAAAAGAAAAGTTCTTAGTCCTGCGGATTGAAAAATGGGAAGGTTGTAACTGTATGATGGATCTTCCAATGCAACGGCATCGCCTGGCTTTAGCAAGCATTGGACAACGAGATGTATGGCTTGTTGTGCACCAGAAGTAATTAGTATGGAAGATGGATGAGTATTAATTCTTCTATACTGTTTAACATGATTAGTAATTGTGTCCCTTAAAACCGCATTGCCCTGGGGGTGATCATAACCTAAACTACCAATAAAGGACCTATTCGAAATGATTTCCCGTAAGGATTGGACCGGAAATAAGTCTTCTGATAACTCCCCACTAGCTAAGTTTATAAGATTATTCCCTTCCGTTTCTTTACGTATTCTTTGGGTTACCGGCAAATTGGGTAAAAATGAACCAGCTTCGATATATCTATTCCAACTAGGTATACGTTTTTTGTTGATTCCCCATATGTCCTTGCTGATCATCGTTCCGCTTCCTTTTTTCCGTTCAACTAACCCATTTGCTTCCAATTCATCATAAGCTGCTACAACTGTACTTCTGTTAACCCCCAGTTCATTTGCCAAGAAGCGCTCAGAAGGTAACGGCTTATCTAGTAAAAATGTCCCATCAGCAATACCACTCTCAATAAAACCAGCTATTTGTTTATATAAAGGCTCCTTGGATTTTCTATCCGTTCTCCATTCCATAAGCTACATCCTTTAACGTTGTTTGTTAAAAACTCTACAAATTATTTAAAATTATTAACTTTATATCCTGATTTATTCCCTTAAGTGGAAAGACCTTTTACGTCAGTATAATCCTCAATCAAGATTATTGCACTATTGGGGGAGATATAGCTTTCAAATAAAACTGAACTGTTTGTCTTTTTTGATAAATAAAAAGAATCCATTAAAGATAGTGCAGAATGGATTCTTTCCTTATGATTTCTTATAAACTTGCTCGATATTTTTGACCAAAATAAAGCTACAATACATACGGGAATTCCCATCTATTTTTTCAAATTCATTGGATTCCTATCCTTATTATCCCTAATAATGAAAAACTGCCTCTACTCCTCAAAAGGAATAGAGGCTTTACCTTAATAAGAATGTACATTCTCAATTCAGAATATATGCTGCAGGATTTTTCACTATAGGTTTTAATAATCGATAATTTACTTAACTTTGCATACCTCCCTTCAACCAAGGGCGATGTCGAAAGGGACCGATTGGGATTTGGATTAGACTTGTTTTTCCTTGGTGATCCATCTTGTAAATTTCATCACACACGTTCACATCAAACCCAAGCAGTGGATGCCCTCCCATCCCAATTGCTGACGCCGCTAACAGTAATCGTTGCACGAGCATTCCCGCTTCCATTTGTTGAATACGATATCCTCTGTATCCTAGTGCCTTTTTGAAGTGATCCTTATCTCCCGTCACATGCAGGCAGAGCGGTACTTGGTGCAAATTCACATTATCTAGCGACATTCCGTATTGAAGCTCAAGTCGATGATCGCCGAGTTGCACCTGTCGCAGTACATGAGCTGTGCTGTCATAAAGATAAGCACCATCCGGAATGCCTTCAACATTATACAAACAGCCATACAGTGAGACGCGGGGCTCGTGCTTATTATGTGCTCCATCCAAATCATTTATATATGAGAAGGAAGCCGTCGCCTCATGCATTAGTGTGGCCAGTTGCGATTGGCTAACCTTTCCCATAGTGAAATCCATTTCCGGTGAAAATCGCTTTCGGCAAACTGATGCCAGGTCATACGACAACCGCTTCACGGGAGGCAGACCTACCTCAGGCCCTTCATAATTCGTACTCTCCTTCACATTAATCTGCCGAAACGATTGGGTTGATTTCATCATTGACACTTCATTCATTTTGATTAACATCGGATACTCTTTGACCTTAAGTGACCGGACGTAGTGATTACACTGAATTGGGGTCAATTCACTGCATAATTCGGCTTCAGAGATAGGCCCATCTATGTCACTTACATTAGTAAACCAGCTTGTAGGTTCCACCGTTAGTGGGATAACCGCATACGTGCTCTCTTCCTTTTCGGATAGACCAATCAGATGATTGATGGCCTGATCAAGAAATTGGAAGTACACCCCTGATGCAAAGCCAAACCGTTTCGCCACCTCCAGTAACTGTCCAATCAGTACACCAGCATCCAACCCTTGCAGACGATAGGAAAAGTTATTGTATTTATAGAAATTTTTCCAAAACATAGTCGATACAAAAACAGTACCAAAACAAGTAGACATGTCACAGCGACTTCCAAGAGCCTGTGCTAAATAGGAATCGAAATTACCTTCTCGTAATAACACCAAACGGTGGTGTGCCACATCATAATGGTACACACCAACAGGCAAATCCTCCATCTTTAGATAAACGTACAATTCGTTTGGATACAACCCTCCACCGGAAGGAGGAAAACGCCGAAACGACTGCATCAGGTCCGCCTTTTGTTCTAAGGAATTCAATGACTGACTAACTTGTGTAAGACCGAATACATACCAAAGAAAATGGCCTATTCTGCTAAAATCAGGCTTGGAAGGTGGTTTGCATTCTTCAAGCGTCAGTGGTACTTCCAGTGAAAACGGAAACACGGGCAAGTCGCGGTAAAGCTTATACGTAAGCGGTGCATCAGCCCAATCTACTTCCCAATCCGGTGGACTTGCCTTTTCAACGTCAAAATGTATATTGTGAAGAAATGCCTCTAGACTCATCCTCCTACCTCCTAGTCACCGCTTATGGAAACGGATGCGGATGTGGATTGAGCTGTTCAAGTTTCAGCGGTTGTTTCGCATACCCGAGTTCCACTGGTACCTTTAACACTCTCTCCAGGCCAGTTACGCGGGTAAGGTGGTGGCCGAATGTCATAGGCAGCATCCCCGGAATCAGCACTTTCACGCAATGTAATCCGTTTCTTTTGATTTCCGGTGTCGTCTGGTCTACCACAATCACATCGAGGTTTAGTCGACGAAACTCCTGAAGAATGTCCTGCAGATCATCCGTCAGATCTGAATGCTTGGCCTTACCCTTGAATTCCTCGTCAAACGTTCGCAACGGACGAGTATCATCTAGTAAAAACTGCAGGCGCTCTTCGGTTTGAGGTAAACCAAACAGCATTCCATGATCATCCATCTGCTGAACCAGTGAAGAATCTTGAAACATTCTCTCACACTCTTCCTGGCTCGCCTCGAATTTCTCGTCAAGCGTAAGCATCATGCCTGCCAACTCGTGAACTGCACTTTTCACCGCCCGTATCGGATCCAGATGAGCTCCGGCCGCACAAATGATATTCAATCCCTTCTGCTTCCTGTTTTTCGCCAGCGCCCATACGCTTGGAATGCCGTGCTCCATTGTCGAGTTATACAAATATATGTCATATCCCGCTACCGCCCGTGCTCGATCAATCATCAACTGCAATTCTTCGTCATTTGCAGAATTTGGGTCAAGACGCGAGAGGGGCAGCTGCGCGTACCAAGTCATCAGAAACGAATCACGTTCCACCACTTCAAAAATACCGTATAAAATGGCCTCCTCTAAACTTCCGCCTAAAGCGCAACCGTTGGAAGTTTCATAGACAAATCCTTCTCCGCAGCCCACGCTGTAATAAGCAAGCAACTCTGGAACCAAAATCGAACGCTCTTGCAAAAACGAATAGCCCCATACCCAATTGATTGAGCGATCAGGATGAAAAGGTTTGAATGGAAAATCAGGTTGTTTGTAATGTTCCTTTGAGTGCACGCCAACCTTTCTAGGATCTAGTGCTTGATCTTTCAGATTGCGGTAGCTGTCATGGATTACTGTCCGTTTGCCACGAGGCTCTATACCGCAATAACGCTCCAAGCCCTCCAAAATAGCAGTCATCTCGCTAATCGCATATGAATTAGTCCGACCTGCTACGCCTTCGTCCCCTATGAACAAAGGCAGATTAACACTTACATCGGCAAAAGGCGGTACAAGGTCTATCATTTTATTATTTAAAAAGCCCATCCGGTTATCCAAATAGTCTTTGACTAGAATTCTACCCAGATCATCCATCGAACGGCTACGGTAACTGTTAGGATTGACCTTCGGACTTGGTTGTAACAAAATTCGGGCCGCAGTTGGTGAATCGTCGGGTAACTCGCTGCAAACCATACACAACGGATCGGGAAGAAAAGAATGCCATGTAGTATTCATTGTTTTCAGGTTTATTAATGCCACACGTCCTTCCGAGTGGGCGTGATCACCTTTCATTATCCTCTGTACCTCTGCTCCTATCAGGTGAGCCATTTGCAAAAGTCCCGTGCGTGATGCCGCCACATCACGTTGTATTCCTCCGTTCTCCTGCAATTGCAGTCGAATTTCCCACATCTCTTTACGGTCGCGTCCTGCCATGAGACGTCTCAAATCTGCACACTGGGAGCACCCCGTTGTCCCCGGGCGAACCAGTGGACCGATCATTCCCTCGCCAAATGCAACAAAGCCCCTTAGCCAAGGAATACCTTTTGGACGCAGTATCTCTTCTGCCTTTTGATGAACAGAGGGGTTCCAGGCATCTTGCAACACCAGTGCCATATCAACCGTTTCTGGTATGCCTGCCTCGAAATCAACCTGGCGAATGACTTGGTATTGGCCTGACAGTTCTCCATATACGCAGTCTGTCAATACTCCTTCTCCAACAACCAACACAACAGCTTTCACCTTGATTCCTCCTCTCGCAACAACACACCAAACACCCCTGCCAGTTCCTTATTCAAAAACGGCTCCAGTTTTAGCTCGAAGACCAAGAGCCGCTTACGGTTCCTGTCTAAGACCTTCATAGCGGACTGTAAAAGCTCAGATTGTGCTGTCACTTCACACGCAGGAATCACAAGGTTTAGCGGCTCATTTTCTTCCATAATCACAGTTGGAACCTCCACCCCTTGATCTGTAAGGCAAATTGTTTGGTTTTGGGATTTCATAACTGCCTGTTGTAGCGCATTCCGCAACGCCATGGTTTTATTCAACCCAACACAGCCATACCATCTGTCATCCGTACCGACCCATACCAAAGGGAAACCGGACATTTCCCCTCCTAACCCAATCGTCGGTTCACCGGCAATCGTGGTCAGTGCCTGTAAATAATACAAGCAGCGCTCATCTTCTACCGCTTCCAACTGTACACGAGCAACAAGGTCCTTCTGATTAATCTGTTGCTTGCCGAACTCATCGACCAGACACTTTTGCAACCCGCGGCAAACGCATTCCGCAAAGGTTTCCCCCGCTCCGATGCCGACAAATTCCTTTAGCCCTACTTCCTGAACCGGAGATAGAGTCGGTACGAGATGTCTGACTGTTTCTGAAGCATATGCTTCAATCCCAGTCAGACCCGCTTCCCGCCGTGCTTCCTCATGCGTCAGATCTGTACAGATTATGTCTGGCAGCAGGTCGGCCGGTCCCTCTGACATCGGGTTAACCACTTGAACACGGCATTGAGCTAGCGGCAGCTGCTTTAAATCTCCCTCCTCCCAACTATGGAAGATCCCTGAATGTGCCGATGTCAAGCGGCTGAAGTGTATAAACCACTTGCCCTCCTCACTTCTGCTTGTTCTCTGATTGAGCCGCAACTCAAAATCTTGAACCCATTCGGCTGCCGTATTTCCTGTGACCAGCGGGTGAGGTATGAACGAATGCCAGTTTCCTTCCAATGTTTCCATATCAAGCAGGTAGAATTGATTATTCTGTTCCGATTCGGTAACACCTGTAGTCTTTTTAAACAATTCAAATACCATTACATTGGCTAACATCGCTCCTGCTGTGGAAGAAAAGGCAGGAAGCTGCTGGTCTTTGCTAAGCACCGATTCGTGGATACGACGCCATGCAGACTCCCAACATCCCATAGAGTCAGGATGCACCAGCGGACCTGCCAAACCTACCTGGTTTAGGCTTATAGCGGGGAGTAGCACCTTCTTCTCTTGCCTGCAGACCGCATGAAGTTCTCTTAATTCCTCTACATCACCCTCCTGTGACACAAACAATATCGAATTAAATGGTCGTACAATCTCCTGCCAAGAACTTTCCTCCTTCTCCAGAGTGATCTCCTCTACCGCTACCTCGAGGTCTGTTTTACGTGCATGTGCCACAAGTTCCTTCAATCGTATTCTATTGGTCGGTACCGAATCGGTAATTAGAATATGGAATTTAGGTAATCCGGATTCAATCAATGCAGAAACCAACGAAATAAAGAAAGAACCAGAGCCAACCGCTAACACTTTTTCCTGGCGATAAGCTTGAAAACGGTACGCTCCCGAATCGCCAAAACTGTCCAAAAACTCAATTTGAGAAGCATGGTTTATAAGAACTTTATTTGACAATTGATGTGGACGATCTTGACTTACATCTCGAACAAATCCGTTTCGGTACAGAACTTCAGCAATCTCCCACACCCGATCCCTGTATGGGCCTGGCAATCCATCTGTCAATTCCCTCAAACTGTGGTCCCCGTTGAACATCGGTAATAGCTTTTCAATCCACTGAGCAATCGTACTGCCTTCCATATGGAACGAACTTAAGTTGTTCCGAAAATACACACCCCTGTTTGGATCAGGGAGAAAAAACGTGTCCCTTTTCACTTTCAGACGCATAGAAGGGGTCAAATTTTCCATTCCGCTCCTCCTAACCCGCAAGCTTTACTAAGATCAGCATCTCATCATCACTTTCACTTTCATCCTATGTATGACAATTTGTCTCTTATGTCTAATCTTTCAAAGAAAAGTCCCTGCAACATCAATGCAGGGACATCTCCTTCTCTTTAGAAAACCTGAATTCTTAACGACCGCAACGACCGCAACCTCCGCAGCGACCAAAACCTCCGCAACGACCAAAACCTCCGCAACCACCGCAACGAAAACCGCCGCAACCACCGCAACCACCGCAACGGAAGCAACCAAAGCAACCAAAACCAAAACCAAAGCAACCAAAACCAAAACCCAAACCAAACTGACGAGAATCTTCCATATACGGTTGCTGATATTGATCCCAAAGAACTGGCTGACTTACCTGGAAATCGTCAACATTCAACATTTGAAGCTGATTTTGAAACTCATTCATTTATATACCCTCCATTTATTCATTAATAAGGTAGTGCTTAGTAACAGGAAAGAAAATCGGAACGAAATAGTCTGGGAACCCACACTCTGTCGTGTACTCCCTTCAACAAAATATGTAAGGAGAATGGGGATTGCTACTGATTCATAAGCCTATTTTTATTGAATCTTTATAAAACGGTTCAAGACGGAAACAGGATAATCACTTTATTAATAATGTGGCTTAGTACAAATGAAAACTTCGAGACAAATCTGAAAAAACTTGGGACTAAGCTGACAAGCCTAGAGTAGCAGCTTAGCTAATCAACTCGAAATGGGCTCTGGGGCAAGTTAGAAACATAGAACCTCAATATCCTTTTCAACTATGAATTATGATGCTACTCCAAATAATTTATGTATGAATTCAATCTTGCTTCGGACCAAAATAAAGCCCTTGCACTAACATATGCAAGGGCTTTATTTAATCATTTTGAATTTTCTTTTGGTAAATCTAAAGTCGGAGTACGATCAAAGAAATTCCACGGTTTTAACATGGCGTGTACCCATTCTGTTGGCATCATTGGCCATTCTTCAGCTCGTGCTATATGAGTTGCACCTGTTGTCATCCATACATTCATCTCCCCCTTACCGTTGGGCTCTCGCCCTTCACACGCTTGAAGAGGGAGTCTTCTGGCGGGAAATGATAAAATTGTTAAACCTTAAACACAATCAAAAAAACCAGAAGGTTCCCCAACACCCTTCTGGTTTTCATGCATATGTAATTCTTTAATTATTTGTCTTACAAGTATTCCAATTAGTCTTGTAGTTGTTCATAACGCTTCCAGTTTACCGATTTTTCTAACACTATTGATATTAATACTCCCATTATGAGCCCATTTGTTAAAAAGGGCTGTAAAAGCATGGGAACGTTGGCAAATGCATTGGGCAAGATGTTCATCAAACTCACTCCAATCAATACAGGTACTGCAAGCCTAAATATCGTGTCTGAAGTAAATTGCTGACCCTTGACGCTGTTGAAAGCCGTTCCAAACAGCTGAAGGTAAGCAACAAACAATACAGCGTTCCCGACGGTTATTGGCATGGTGGCCAGGAAAGAGATAAAAGGAGGAATGAGCCCAATTATGGTCAACAACATGCCTCCAATTAAAAAAGGCCTCCGCTCATAGATTTGAGTACTTTGCAAAAATCCGATAGATGAGGTAAAAGGCGTATACGGAACAAGGCCCAGTACCGGTGCGAAAATAGTAAAACCGCCAGTCATAAATAAAGAATTTCGATATTGCTTATGGCCAGCATCTCCTCCCATTAACTCGGATGCGGCTTGAATGGAAGCGAATGTGTTACACAAATTCAGTAATCCTGCAAAAAAGGAAATCGCTATTATACCGAATTCCAGGTTTGGAACACCTAAAGGGAAAAATGAAAAAGAGACACTTGTTGATCCCATTTCAACCCCAGTATTTGGAAATAGCAACGAATAAAAAATCCAACCCACGATAATTCCGATCAAAATAGAGAAATTGCTAATATTTCTGGATCCTTTTAACTTTAATATACTTACTAAAATGACAATTCCTAATGATAGGAAACTGACCGGGATGTTAATTTCCCCTTCCTCTGTAATTCCCAGCATCCCTTTAAAAAAGACGAAAATGAGCTGAAATGTCAGAAGGAATAAGTAAACGGTCATGACCATGGGGGTGAAAATCTTCTGGACATAAGAAATCAGGTTAAAGGCAGAAATAATTAGGGTCACGACACCAGCTGCAATTAGACCTGTAGCTATTCCTCCTCCTATTTCGGCATAACCGAGCCCTAGTGATGGCGCAGATAATCCCAAATTCAACATCACACCCCACAATAGACCAGAGTGCCCTTCCATAATTGGATACTTATGCCCCTTCCACCCCTGTATGACACAAGCGACCCCTGTGAAAATAAGCGAGCTTCTCATGGTCATTTCCGTAACATCGGAGGGAAGATGAAAGGCAGCTCCGATCGAAATAGGCACTACTACGGTATTTGCAAAAATAAAAAACAGCCATTGAAAAGAAGAAAATAGAGTCACAGTTGATTTCAAACTTTGCATTGTTTCCATCTCCTTTGAACTTTGAACACGATACTTTCTAAGCTTCTTGCGAATACATGGCTTCCTCCATAACTCTTTTCCCCTTAAAGGAAGTTGAAAGGACAACACCAATAATTATTAATAGCGCGCCGAATAGTTGTGACGGTGTGACACTATTTTTTAGCACAACCAATCCGACCAACATGGCAACAAAGGGTTCTAAGTTAAGAAACATAGATGCTTTTGATGCTCCAACAATCTGAATTTGATTATTCTAGATTAATGTGCAAATTCCATGCATGATGATAGCGGTTCCTATTAAAAGGACCCAAGGCCACGGCTCCCTGCTCATTTGTTGGGGCGACTCGGTTAATAGAGCAATGGGCAGCAGACCGCCAAATCCAATTAAGTTTGATTAAAGAGTTATAGTAATGGAATGGTTTCTCTCAGTAAGCTTCCTAATCATGATAATGGATATGGAAAAAGAAAGCATCGTAAGAAATATCCAAATTAGGCCAATTGAAAGATGGAGTGTTCCACCACTTGCAATAACTAAGAAAACACCTGCAAAAGCGACAATCGATCCTAATAAAAATCTCTTTGTTAGTCTTTCCCTCAGAAATACTGAAGCCAAAAGGGCTGTAGTAATAGGAGCGAGGGCCAGTATTAATGCCGAAGTTGTCGGATGAGCTGTTTCTAAAGCAGCATAAAAAGACCATTGATTGATAAACGTTCCAATGAATCCTAGTAGAATCATTGTTAACCAGTCCTTTTTTCGAATCGAATTCCATTTCTTCTTCTTTAAAGCGTATAAGGCAATCAAGATAATAATAAATAATAACCTTGTTGCTGAAAGCAGCATAGGAGGGAAGTCCTTGACTAGGATAGCCCCAAAAACAAAATTACTTCCCCAGCATATTACACAAATAAGCAATAGTAAATAAGACCGGATCATATTAAGCAGCCTGCTTTCTTTGTCTTTCATTAACCAAAAACGAAAAAGGAAATCTGGACGTGTCCAGAGATCCTTTTTTGGGGTTAGCATTATACGTTTATTGATTGATTTTGTTGATTTAGTGCACCGGAAACTATATTTCCCTTGTAAAATACTGCTTTACGTTCAGAGCGCCTTGCAACTGCTTCAGCAGAACAGCTGGCGTCAATTAACACCAAGCTTGCTGCATCCCCTACTTTTGGCCATACCTGGTTACCACCTTCATCTAACGGGGTTTTGCCGCCAGTTATATACCTGAGTGTTTGGGATAGTGAGACTTCATCAACCCACTTGAAACGTTCTGCTAGCCGACCCGCCCTTTCTAGAATATCACCGTTTCCTAGAGGTGACCATAAATCAAAGATATTATCGTTCCCCACCGATACCTCAACCCCTCTTTCATGTAACAAATCGACCGGGGGCATTTGTCTGTTAATTGGGACACTGGTAACAATGGAAATCCCTGCGTCCCTTAAAATATCAGCAAGCTCATAGGCTTCTTCTTTGGAAACGTCTCCTATACCAAATGCATGGCTTACAGCTACCCTGCCATCCCAGCCCGCTTCCTTAGTTAGAGCCGCTAACCGTTTCATAGTAAACGTTCCCAGATGACCAGCGTCATGTAAATGCAGATCAACATCAGCATTTGCTTCCACTGCTAAATCTATTAATTGTACTAATGAGGCTTCAATATTATTATCGACAGTGGCTGGGTCAACTGCCCCTACTATTCCTGCTCCATTTCGCAATGCCTCTCTGACAAGCTTTGTAGAACCTGATCGCAACAATCCGTGCTGCGCAAATGCGACTATTTCTGAACTGAGTCTGTTAGAATAGTTTTCTAATGCCTGTTGCACTTGCTCTAGGTTTTGCAATCTTACTTCTGGGTAAATATCAACATGAGTCCGTACATGAGTAGAGCCAGAAGCTAAAAGTATTTCCAGTAAAGATTCAGCACGTTTACATGTGCTGGTTGCAATAGTAGGAAGCACCTTTTTTTCATTTTCAAAGCGTTCAGTGACACTTGAAGAAGGGGTACATGCTCTCCATACATCCCCCATCAGGGTCTTATCAAGATGAACATGCTTTTCAATAAAGGTGGGGAGCACTAGCAATCCTTTTGCATCTTCCACAGGCACATCATTAGAAATGGGCTCCCCATCTTTGACAATCTTCTTGATTCTCCCATCCTCTATTAACAGATGAAATAGCCCAGTTATTGTACCTGTAACTCTTTCATGCTCTTTTTGGTAACCACATTCTAAACGTGCATTCTTTAACCAAAAGATTGTATTCACGCCATTCATCCCTTCTTGTAATTGACATTCAATTTGCCTTCAAAGCAGATTCACAGTTGAGTCCACCATAAACCAAATTTCCATTGACGATAACCGCAGCTCGCCTGGATCTTCTAGCAACTGCCTCGGCAGAGCATGATGCATCTACTAAAACCATACTTGCATCATCTCCAACATTCGGCCATAAACGATTTCCTTCATAGTCTAGTGTCTTAACCCCGCCCGTAATGAATTGGAGGGATTGAGTCAATGCATACTCATCCTTCCAGTTGTACCTCTCAGCTAATCTGCCTGCCTTTTCTAGCATATCTCCTGTACCGAATGGAGACCAGGAGTCATAAAAACCATCACATCCAAGACCTACGTGTACACCCTTTTCATGAAGTAAATCAATGGGGGGCATTACCCGGTTTATCGGAACAGTAGACATGATGGCTATTCCTAAGTTTGATAAAATACTAGCCAGATCATTTGATTCTTCAATAGGGACATCTCCAAGTGCAAAAGCATGACTAACAGCCACTCTATTTTTCCACCCTGCTTCTTCGATTAAAGAAGCCAGTTTCTTGATTGTATAAAATCCAAGATGACCTGGATCATGTATATGGATATCAATATCTGCATCAAACTCAACAGCTAAATCCACCATTTCATATAGTGAAGCCTCAATATTATTATCAACTCCACCAGGATCTAAGCCTCCCACTAAGGACGCTCCTTCTTTCATCGCCTGTCTCATTAATGCAGTTGAATTTGTTCTTAGCAGTCCATGTTGGGGAAAAGCCACTATCTCGTGTGTCATTTTCCCTTTAAAACTCTCTAGTGCTTTCTGAATTTCCTCTAAATTCTTCAAACCAATGTATGGGTCAATATTAACATGAGTTCTGACATGTGTGGCGCCACCTTTTAACAGAAGATGAAGCATCTGCTCAGCTCGGTGTTGTCCTGTTTCGGCGAGTTCAGCGAGCTCCACCGCTTCTAAGTTTAAGCGCTCCATTAAATTCGGAACCGGAGTGCATGATTTCCATGGCAGTCCTAAATAGGTCTTGTCAAGATGGTTATGCATTTCTTTAAAAGCAGGAAGTGCAAGTAAATTTCTTGCGTCTTGAACTGGTAAATGAGTTTGCAAAGGAACATTAGCCAATTGAATTCCTTTAATGACCCCATCATTTATATAGATATTGAATAGGGCAGTCTTGGTTCCATCAATTCTTTCATTCTCATATACATATCCACTATCAAGTGTAACGTTAGTAAGCCAGTACGCTTTATACATTAAATCACTCTCTTTAATAGAAGTTTAGACACCTGTCGTTTCAAAGGATGAAATAGATCCACTTACAACATTACCTCTGAAGATGACGGCGGCACGTTTTGACCTTCTAGCCACCGCCTCTGCTGAACAGTTGGCTTCAACCAGAACTATATTCGCTTCATCCCCTATATTAGGCCATGTCTTGACTCCTTCTTGGTTTAATGGAGTCTTTCCTCCTGTAATGAATTGTAGGCTTCTCGCTAAAGATTTTTCTTCAATCATGCGAAATCTCTCTGCAAGGCGACCGACCTTTTCAAGATTGTCCCCGATACCAAAGGGTGTCCAATGATCAGTAATGCTATCATTACCCAATTCAACTTTTACGCCTTTTTCATGTAACAGAGGGATAGGGATCGTTCTGAAAATAGGTACTGTGGATGTAATGGATATTCCTAATTCCGAAAACCTTTCGGCTATACTTGTTGCCTCTGAAACTGATAGATCGGCCAAACCGCTGGCGTGGCTCACCGTCACTCGTCCTTGCCATCCCGCGTCTTCCGTTATAGAAGCAAGGCGCTGCATAGTAAAGAGTCCAAGCTGATCTGGATCATGTAAATGTACATCAATATCGGAATTCGATTCAACGGCAATATCCATGATTGTTTCAAGAGACCGTTCAATATTTTCATCAATGGAGGCAGGGTCCACTCCACCTACAAGATTCGCCCCATTCTTCATGGCCTCCCTAATTAGTCCTACGGAGTTACTGCGTAATAGTCCATGCTGTGGAAATGCGACTATTTCATAAGTTAATTTATCTTTATATCCTTCTAGCGCTTGTAATGCTGCCTCTAAATTTTTCAAGCCTATAACGGGGTCTACATTACAATGGGTGCGTATATGAGTAGATCCGAAGTTCAATAATAAATCCAACATTTTTTCTGCTCTTTCTTTGGCAGTCGGCAATAATTTAGGTAGTAATACCTGTTCTTCTTCTATCCTGGTTTTCACACCATTAATTGCTGGCATACAAGCCTTCCAAGGACCACCATAGTACGTTTTATCAATATGAATATGCATTTCTTTAAACGAAGGGACCATCAGAAGGCCACGTACATCATATTGTGGGTTTTGATCTGTTATAGATTCATTTGCTAGTATAATAGAAGAAATTTTTCCTTTTTCAATCCTAATGTGGTAATTTCCGGTTGCGGTACCAGTAATCGTTTCATTTTCATTATAAGTAAATCCATTTTCTAAACGTACATTCGTTAGCCAATACGATTGTGACATTAAACTCACCCTTCCACTCCAGATTGAACATGCATCTATTTCATTATAAATTCTAAATGACATTATATAAATTCAGGATTTTTACTCATTTTTATGTTATTTTTACTTTTTGCGCCAATGAAAAAGTTCATCCTGAACTGGATGAACTTTTTCTTCCTATATAATAATCACTTTATTGTTATGTCATTAATCTCTAGATAGCCTGAAGGACTGATTGAAAACCCTTTTACTTCTTTCGAGACTGCAGCAACATTTTCAATGACCCTAACAGGAATATATGGAGTATCACTCAGCTCAAGCTCTTGTGCCTCTGCGTATAGATCTTTACGTTTTTCTTCCTCTTTTTCTTTACGAGCAGCATTTATTAAATGATCAACCTTCGGATTGCTGTAAAAGAAGGTATTTCCAGCCGCTCCCTGTGAATCCGTATGAAAAAGATTATATTGATTATAATCAGCATCTCCGGTTGCATTTCTCCAACTGATTATAAACATTTCCGATTGCCCTTTATTTACTTGTTCGACGAACGAACCGTACTCCATGACCTGAACCTTCAAATGAATCCCGATACCTTTTAACTGGGATTGAAGTACTTCTGCCAAATTAACTCTTTCTTTACTATCCATTGTTAGAATAGTTGCATCAAGACCTTTAGAATAACCAGCATCAGCCATCAATTTCTTGGCTTCTTTAAGATTGTAATCATAGGTTTTTAGATCAGCGTCGTACCCGAATACCTTAGATCCCATTAAGGAATTTGCCTTTACCCCCACATTATTAAAGACACCCTTAATAATGGAATCCATTTCAATTGCATGGGCTATAGCTTTACGGACACGGACATCATTAAACGGTTCTTTATTGACATTAAATCCTATATATTCGGTACCATACCCTTCATTGCGGTAAACATCCATAGCCGCTGAGGATTCTACCTGGTCCATGACAGCTACAGGAAGAGGTTCTGCAATATGCGCTTCTCCCGTTTCTATCATGGATATTCTTGTAGAGTCTTCTGGGACAACCTTGAAGATAACTTTGTCCACCTTTGGCTTGTCTCCCCAATAATTTTTGTTTTTCATCAATGTAATTTCTTGGCCTGGTGACCATGAATCAAAAACAAAAGGACCGGTTCCATTCGGTTCTTGGATAATTTTTTTTCCGTACTTTTCAATAGTTTTTGGACTAATAATCCCGCCTTCATGATTCGCTAAGATAGAGAGCAGTGGGGAAAAAGGTTCCTTTAGAATGAATTGCACAGTATATTCATCAACTGGTTTCACTTCTTTTACCATATCGAATACTACGGCTCTAGGAGAAGCGACATTCGGATCTAATAGTCTGTCAAACGTCTTTTTTACTGCATCCGCATTAAATGGTGTGCCATCATGAAACTTCACATCATGCCTAAGCTTAAATTCCCAGGTTGTATCATTTATCTGGTTCCATTTTTCTGCTAGCATAGGCTGTATCTCACTATTTTTATCTCGTTGCACAAGCCCCTCATAGATTTTATGATGAGTAACACTAGCAGCATTAATCGTGGACATAAATTGCTGGTCCAAATTCTCAGCATCTGATAAACGGGCAATAACTAAGTTACCCCCTTCCTTTGATGCTTTGCTCGGGTCACTTGCTTTTGTGCTTACGTCATTATTAGAAGAACAGCCAGTAATTACGATAGCCACAATTATGACTAGAAAAAAATTCCCTATCCCCCGTTTTAACCCCATGGGCTTCGACCTCCTGCTTTTATTTTGTTTCCCGATCTTTTATCTAATTATAGGAAATATTCTGAATATTAATTTTGAAAATCTTTACTATATTTTTCATTTTCTTTACTTGTTTTAGTTAAATGATGATCATGCTTCTGTATTATCTATCGATTCTACTACCTTAAACGACGGCTGAAACAATTCCTTCTCTGGAAGCTGCTGAAAATCTCTTTCCATATATCCTCTTCTCATCTTGTTAAAATATTTTTGTCCCTTGTATTTGATTTCTTCCAAATCAAGATTAGGTATATTTTGATTTTCCATGACTTTCCTGCCATTAATGATAGATAATTTAACGTCTCTTCCAGATCCGCTAACGAACATGGTTCGAATGGGATCATCTATTACGCCCATATGAAAACTGTCTAAGTCAATCGCAATAATATCTGCTTTTGCACCTACAGCAATACGGCCGAGGTCGTTCCTCCCTAGGAAAGTAGCTGCACCAAGAGTGACTGACCGAAAGAAGTCTGCAAATGTAGAGTCTTCAACCTCTTTTTCCACTAGCCGTGAGAGCATGCTCCCTGTCCTAACATTCTGAAACATATCTGGAGGGAAGGTATCTGTTCCAAGCGCTATATTTATTCCTGCCCTTTTATATTTAGCAAAGGATTCTAACGCTGAACCATGCCTCCCAATGATTAAAGGGCAATGAATCACGGTTGTATTTGTTTCTTTTAGAAGTGCTAAGTCATCACCCTTGCCGTATCTCGCTTCACTATATCCTGACACAAAATGGGCATGCGGTATCCCTGTTTTTGGACCTAGAAAACCAAGATCGTACAAATACCTAATAGGTGTTACACCATGTTCTTCCAATATGGTGTTGAATTCAAAACTTCCTTGTGCAGCATGAAGCTTTATGGGAACCCCTAATTTTTCACTGTAATATTTTGTCTGCAGCAAATTAACTGCAGTTTGAGACTCGATACGTTCTGGGGCAAGCATCCCTCTAACCAATCCTTCAAAGGCTCCATCGAATTTTTCAACAAACTCTACAGCTTTCTGTAATCCAGCTTCCCCCGCTTTTTCATCCCAGTGCAGTTTTATATTTCCAACAGGCTGGACGACTCTAATCCCGGATTGATAACTGGGTCCTAGATAAATTCTTAACCCTAAGCTAGCCGCATGTTTCGCTGCAGATGCTAATTCTTCATAGGTTTCAGCCCAGCCTTTATAAAACACAGAAGTAATAGGCATGGCTGTTGTTACCCCATGAAGAATGAGCTGTGAATAAGCATATAAAGATTTAAAGGATTCTTCTTCCTCGGTCATTAATTCATGATGTCCCCTTTCTATATATTGCTCTGACCAGAGAAGGTTTTTCTGTCTATTAGAACCAGCTTCTAAATGTAAAATATCATGGTCAATGTCCCCTAATGCATTTAAATCAATAAACCCAGGACTAATGATAGCGTTACCAGCGTCTATCACCTCAGCCACTTCTTCAGTATAATTTTCTCCAACATACACAATCGTGTCTTTTTCATAAACGATCTCTGCATTTTCCAAAATGACGTGGTCGCATCCATCATAACCAATTACGTATCTTCCTTTAAGTTTGGTTTTCATCCTATTCTCCTTTCCACATAGCAGCAGTGTTTTCTCGTTCGTCATATCTCTTTTCATCTACATATGCACGGGCATGTCCCCAGAAATATTTCGTCGGCTGCATATATTTTTCGAGTCCTGCACGCTTTATCGTTGAAAACGCCTCTTCATTTGCCTCATTTAGTACTGTACTTTCATGAACTGTTCGTACATTTCGCCCTTCCATAATTAATTTTCCATCGACGATGACATGCTCCACATCATTCGCCACTGCTTGAAATACAAGTCTATGAACATGCATGAATTCAGGAGCCAGATGCGGCTGATGCAGATTGACTGTGATAACATCCGCTTTTTTCCCAATCTCGAGGGAGCCTATTTCATCATCCCAGCCAATGCATTTCGCAGCATCTATCGTAATCATTTCTAATAGTTTGCCAGGGGGTAAATAATAATAGTCTCTAAGTGCTGCTTGGTGAACAAACTGTGTTTTCCTCATTGCCTGAAACATATCAAAACTTGTAGAAGGGGAAGTCCCATCTGTAGAGATGGCTACAGTTGCACCCATTTCTAGTAATTCAGTTATGGGGGTACGCGCAAGAACCTGCCCAAATCCAGGTGATGCACTAACATTAGTACCTGTTTCTGCTAGTATCCTTGCCTCATCAAAGGAAATACCGCGACAATGCTGTAAATGGACATCGGGACCCAACAGGGCATTTTCCTTATCCTGTATCGCTAAATGAATCATCCCACCAAACGCATCAGAGTGTATCCTTGTGTCATATTTCTTGGCAATTTCTCTAATTTTCTTCGCTTGATAAAGATCATGATTATTTAACCCATAAAGCCTGTCAGGAGATGTGGGATTGGATGGATCAACGGACGTAACAATGACAAATGGTGTAATAAAGGCTCTCGTGCGGTCTTCATTTGCATGATTCAGCGCTTCGATTACAGC
Organism: Peribacillus sp. NPDC096540; assembly: GCF_050278525.1. Lineage (NCBI taxonomy): Bacteria > Bacillati > Bacillota > Bacilli > Caryophanales > Bacillaceae > Peribacillus > Peribacillus sp. NPDC096540. Next base: position 69,866 of record NZ_JBNNTG010000023.1, read on the forward strand.
TTCTGCCCCCTTTAATACCTCTTCATAAGAAACTTCCTTTACAATTCTTTTTCCGTCAATCCATCGGCTGAATGAATGAGGCCATGGAGGGTTGCAAGGACCCGTGCAGACAACCTCTCTAACACCTACTTCAGCGTACGCTTTCGCGTGATTTATTGCGAAAATCGGATCATCGGATCGTGGCATGGAACCTAAAACACTTACACCTGTTGTCACGCCAGCCTTTAATCTCTCTAGAGAGGAGAGCTTTCCTTCGTAGTACCAAAAGTCATCTGTTACAAAATGCTTATACGTATTTGTCATAATGGGCATCCAAAAATCAATATTCTCCATCGCAATTGTTTTAAACATAGAATGTCCCCCATGACCATGAACATCTATTAATCCTGGCAATATACACTGATGGCTACAATCAATAACTTTTATTGCCTCATACTTCGTTTTCAGTTTTTCTGTTAAATCAACGTCTAAAATTCTCCCTTGATTTATGGCGATGGCACCATCTTGAAGAATTCGTCTGTTTCGATCCATGGTTATCACGGTCCCATGAATTAGCAGCAAATCAATCATATTTTCCCTCCTAATTGAGAAGACAGCATAACGGCCGTATGCTGTCTGCCCTTTTTGATAAATTCTCTACTGCACAGTTATGTCATCAAGCATTAAATAATTTGCTGGATTCAGCCAAAGCCCTTTAACAGTTTCTCCATAAACGGCTAGATGTTCATAGTTACGGATTGGAACATATGGCACTTCTTCTCTTTCAATTTCTTGTGCTTTCGAATATAGTTCCTTACGTTTATCGCCATCTGATTCTTTACGAGCTGTTTCAATCAATTTATCCACTTCAGGATTACTGTAGAATGAACTATTTCCAGCAGCACCTTGGGATTTGCTATCAAAAAGATTGAATTGATTATAATCTCCATCTCCCGTAGCATTGCCCCAACCACCTATTGAAACCTGATGTTCACCCTTAGCAGTCGCGTCAATATAAGCCCCATATTCAAGAACTTGAATTTTGACCTTAATTCCAATTCCTTTTAACTGGGATTGAATTACCTCTGCCATGTTTATTCTTTCCTTACGATCACTCGTTGTTAATGTAATCTCCAAGCCATCCTTAATTCCGGCTTCCTTCAATAGCTTTTTCGATTCATTTATATCATAGTCGTATCCTTTTATATTTGGATCATATCCAAAAACCTTCGGGCTCATTGTGGAATTAGCCTTCGTACCAACATCGTTATAAACTCCTTTAATAATAGAGTCGACCTCAATCGCATGCGCGACCGCTTTACGAACACGTACATCATCGAATGGCTTATTCTTAACATTAAAGCTTAGGTATTCAACAGCAAGTCCATCTGTGCGATATAAATCCATTGTTTCTGATGCTTCAATTCTATCAATCTCAGTCACGGGTACTTGATCAGTCACATGTGCTTCACCTGTTTCAACCATCGCAATTCTCGTAGCATCTTCAGGGACAACCTTGAATACTACCCCATCAATCTTAGGTTTATCTCCCCAGTAGTTCTTATTTTTTGAGAGAGCAATCTCTTCCCCTGACTTCCAAGATTTAAAAACAAATGGTCCTGTGCCAACAGGATTTTGGCCAAGTTTATCACTATTTTCTGTAATGGCTTTTGGACTTAAAATGCTGCCTTCATTACTTACTAATATGGATAATAGTGGAGCATAAGGGTATTTCAGTTTAAATTGTACAGTCGTTTCATCAACTACTTTGATTTCTTTGATCATTTCCAATTTACCAGCCTGTGGAGAAGCTGTTTTGGGATCTAGTAATCTGTCAAAATTAGTTTTTACCGCTTCAGCGTTGAATGGTGCTCCATCATGGAATTTCACTCCCTCACGCAGTTTAAACTCCCACGTTACCTCATCGAGCTGTTTCCATTCTTTTGCGAGCAGAGGTTGTGGTTCCATGTTTTTGTCGGGAACAGCCAATGTTTCATAAACCTTTTCATATACAACATTTGCTGAAGGAATGTCTGTAATGAAATGGGGGTCAAGGGTAGTTGCATCAGACAGACGGGCGACGACTAATGTTCCCCCTTCTTTCGCTTCTCTTTCTGGTTCCTTGCTGCTGGTTTGATCTGATGTACATCCAGATAAAACCGATGAGATACCTAATAACGATGCAAATAGTAATCCAACCATACCTTTTCTCATTATTTTTCCTCCTTTTCATTATTCCCTTTGTTTTCCAAGTAACTTTTAACTATAGTACATTGGGCATAATCAAATTATAAAAAAAAACAAAATTTTATATTTTCAGAATCTTTACTCATTTTTTTATTATCTTTACTGCTTTTCCGCATCATATTTACTTCAATACCTATTTTGAATAAATTTAATGAAAGAAAAGGAGGAAGTGCCATGAAGCCAGAGGTCGTTATCAATAGTACCGAATTGAATGTAAACAAAAAAAAATCTTCAAAACTACAACACTGGAAAGTCTTTTATAAAAAGTTTAAGAGAAATAAATTGGCATTGGTAGGCGGATATATCGTAATTTTTTATATTTTATTAGCCATTTTTGCACCTTTAATTTCACCACAGGATCCCTATGAAATTGATTTAGTCAACAAACTCCAGCCTCCCACAGCAGATCATTGGATGGGAACAGATGATAAGGGAAGAGATATTTTAAGCAGATTATTATATGGAACCCGTCTTTCATTAACTGTTGGATTTGTCTCTGTATTCTTCGGGGCGCTTATTGGCATACTCTTAGGATTAACAGCAGGCTATTATGGAAAATGGATTGATACCGTCATTATGAGGATTGTTGATGTTCTACTTGCTTTCCCAGGAATATTGCTGGCCCTTGCTATTATAAGTGCTCTAGGGCCAAGTTTAATTAACGTAATGGTAGCAGTTGGTGTCTTTTCAATTCCTATGTTTGCACGAATTGTACGGGGTTCCACACTTTCAGTCAGGAAGCTTGAATATATTGATGCCATTCGTGCATTAGGAGCCACTGACTTCACGATTATTTTCAAACACATTTTCCCTAATATTCTTTCACCTGTCATTGTTCAAGCTACATTACGTCTAGCTACAGCCATTCTATCGGCAGCCGGCTTGTCATTCCTAGGGCTAGGAGCTCAGCCTCCTTCTCCAGAATGGGGAGCTATGTTAAGCAGCGGACGAGATTATTTGTTCAGTGCCCCTCACATCGCCTTGTTTCCAGGAATCGCTATATCAACACTTGTACTAGGATTCAACGTCTTCGGGGATGGACTAAGAGATGCCCTAGACCCAAGAATGAAAAAATAAGGAGGAGAGAAAATGTTTGTATTTATTGTCCGGCGAATTTTGCAAACCATACCGGTATTACTAGGAGTAAGTCTTGTAGTTTTTCTCATCATGCAGATGGTTCCCGGAGACCCGGCAACCCTGCTTGCAGGTGAAGGAGCAACTAAAGAAACGATAGAAATGATTCGACATCAGCTTGGCTTGGATCGTCCAATCCTCTATCAGTACTTTGACTATGTGATCCATGCTGTACAAGGTGATTTTGGAGAATCACTTCGTAGTAGCCGCCCTGTTTTGGACGAGATTTTGGTCCGCTTGCCAATCACCCTAGAACTTGCCCTTGCAAGTATTTTTATAACCGTTGTCCTTGGAATGGTGGCTGGAATTATCTCAGCGACTAAGCAATACTCAGCAGCAGACATTTCTATCATGATCGTTGCTTTATTAGGAATCTCCTTACCTAGTTTTTGGTTAGGTCTAATGCTTATCTACTTTTTTTCCGTTAACCTTCAGTGGTTTCCTGTATCAGGTTGGGGAACTATTAGACACATGATTCTCCCAGCCATCACCCTCGGGGCGGGAGGAGCTGCAATTGTAGCCAGAATGACCAGGTCAAGTATGCTCGAAGTTGTTCGCCAGGACTATATTCGTACAGCAAAAGCCAAGGGATTAAAAGAACATGTCATTATTTATAAGCACGGTCTAAAAAATGCGCTTATCCCTGTTATTACAGTCGTTGGTCTTCAGTTCGGTGCACTCCTCGGCGGAACCGTATTAACAGAATCCGTATTTGCTATCAATGGACTTGGAAGATTAATAGTTGATGCCATTAGAACGAGAGATTTACCACTGGTTCAAGGCGGGGTCCTTATTGCATCTGTAATCTTTGTATTTATGAATTTAGCTGTAGATGTCCTCTATCGATACTTTAACAAGCGAATAGACTTAAATTAGGGAGGTACTAAGATGAAACAGTTTGAAGAAAAAATACTGGAAGTTAAAAATCTGCAGACCTACTTTTTTACTGATGAAGGAACGAGTAAAGCAGTTAATGGTATCAGTTTCACCCTAAACAAAGGGGAAACTCTTGGAATTGTGGGGGAATCGGGGAGTGGTAAAAGTATTACCTCCTTATCACTATTAAGGTTAATTCAATCCCCTCCCGGAAAAATTACCGGGGGCAGCATCCTTTTTAAAGGCGAGGATCTACTTACAAAGACTGAAAAACAAATGCGATCCATACGTGGTAATGAAATTTCTATGATTTTTCAGGAGCCAATGACATCATTAAATCCCGTTTATTCAGCGGGTGAGCAAATTGCAGAAGCTATCCGACTTCATCAAAAGCTAGGAAAAAAAGAAGCTTGGAACAAAGCAGTTGACATGCTTCGTCTTGTCGGAATCCCCTCTCCTGAAAAAAGGGCTAAACAAGAACCGCATGAACTAAGCGGTGGAATGAGACAAAGGGTCATGATTGCAATGGCACTTGCATGCCACCCTGAGGTATTAATAGCGGATGAACCTACAACAGCCCTTGATGTGACGATTCAAGCTCAAATTTTAGAGCTAATTAAAACTCTGCAAAAGGATTTCGGTACGGCTGTCATTTTGATTACTCATGATTTAGGGGTCGTATATGAAACGTGTGACCGAGTAGCTGTCATGTACGCAGGAAAAATTGTTGAATATACACTAGCAAAAGAAATATTCACAAATCCTAAACATCCATACACGATTGGTTTATTAAACTCCCTTCCACGTCTCGACATGGATCAGGAAGAGTTAACTACCATACCTGGGACTGTTCCAAGTCCGTACAATATGCCCAAGGGCTGCAGCTTTGCACCCCGTTGTGCGCATGCTAAGAAAATTTGTGAACAGGCTATACCGGAACTCCAATCAACCGGCCCAAATACCCAGGTCAGCTGTTGGATGTTTACCCCCCAATGGGAGAAAGAATATGACGTTCAAGAGAAAGTAGGGGTTTAATAATGGTATTACCCGTTGCAGAGAAAAAGGTTCTGCTAAAAGTAAATCAATTAAAGCAATATTTCCCAATTAAGGGTGGGTTTTTCGGGAGAACTATTAATCATGTAAAAGCTGTTGATGACATTAGCTTTAATATCTATCAGGGAGAAACCTTGAGCATAGTTGGTGAATCTGGCTGCGGTAAATCAACAACTGGACGGGCCATTCTTCGATTAGATGAACCTACAAGTGGGAGTATACACTTTCAGGATAGGGATTTACTAAGTTTGGGAAAAAAAGAAATGAGGAGTACAAGGAAGGATTTGCAAGTTATTTTTCAGGATCCATTTGCCTCTCTTAATCCTAGACAGACTATAGGACAAATTCTCGGAGAAGCTTTAGCCATACAAAATGTAGTGCCTAAAGAAAACCGAAAGAGCAGAATTGAAGAATTATTAGGTCATGTCGGCTTGAGACCAGAATCCATGGAAAGATACCCACACGAATTTAGCGGCGGTCAGCGGCAGAGAATCGGTATTGCACGGGCACTTGCAGTAGATCCAAAATTGATCATTTGTGACGAAGCTGTATCTGCACTTGATGTCTCTATACAAGCGCAAGTACTAAATTTATTAAAATCATTACAACGACAATTCGATCTTACCTTTCTTTTTATTTCACATGATTTAGGTGTGGTTAGACATATCTCGGATCGTGTAATGGTCATGTACCTAGGAAAGATAGTCGAAATTGCTGACAAAAAGTCCATTTTTGAACAGCCGCAGCACCCATATACACGGGCATTACTATCTGCTATCCCAGTACCAAATCCAGTGCAAGAAAGAGAACGAATTCTATTAACGGGTGATGTCCCCTCACCTATTGATCCTCCAAGCGGCTGCCGCTTTCATACACGGTGTCCTTTTGCCATAGATATCTGCAAATCACAGTTACCTGAATTAAAGATTTCTGCCCAAAATCATCAAGTCGCTTGTCACATTGTGTCATAAATTGTAATAGATTTCCGAAGTAGTCTTTAGTAAGATACTAATAAGCAGAATTATTAAAGTTATATAAAAATATAATCATTAGAGGTTCTCAATGCTTAGTTACGAGGGATTTACATTATTAATCATGCTTTTTATTTTAGCTCCTATCATGGGAGCTATTGCTCTTTTATTTCTGTTTGTATTTGAGAAGAGAATTGATCTTCTTGAAAATAAAAACAAAGAGATACGCCTGGAACAAGCACTCCAAGAAGCCCAATATAATAAATTAAACCAGCAAATTCAGCCTCATTTTTTGTTTAATACACTAAATGTCATATTAAGCTTGGCACGTTTAAACAGAACGGCGGAATTAATATGTGCCTTAGAGGCATTTTCGCAATTCTTAAAATTCAAGTATAAAGCATCTGAACCATTAATTCCCCTAGCTCAAGAAATTCAGTATACTCAGCATTATCTAGATATTCAAAGTCTTCGCTTTGGTGATCGGCTTAAGATTGATATGGAGTGCCCCGACCAATTATTAATTGCACTAGTTCCACCCTTCATTCTGCAGACTTTAGTTGAGAATTCGTTTAAGCACGGTTTAGAAAAAAAAGTGGGAGAAGCCCTTCTTCATATCCGATTCTATCAGGATTCCCAGACGGTATATTTAGAGGTAAGAGATAATGGTTTAATGGTTAATACCACTTCTTTTACAGAGAAAGGCGGCCATGGCTTAGACAATATCCAAAAACGTTTAGATTTGTACTTTAGTAACCGTGCACAAATAAATATTTCTTCTAATGAGTCAGGAACTAAAGTAAAGGTAGTTTGGCCTCTGGTTTATGATAAGAGAGTTGAGGAGGGAGTCTCGGAATGAATGTTTTATTAGTTGATGACGAACCATTAGAACTTGAACAAATGGAATATATGATTCAGTCTATATACCCTTTTTGGAAGTTTTACAAAGCCGCTGATGCCTGCCAAGCACTTACCATCAACCAAAATTTCAAAATAAACATCGCATTTTTAGATATTAATCTTCCTGGGAGATCCGGTCTTGAATTTGGTGAAGACCTGAGAGCGGTAAACAAAGAAGTAGAAATAATAATGGTTACAGCACATCAAAGTTTCGATTATGCCCAACAATCCATAAGAATAGGCGTGGTTGATTATTTAACGAAACCTGTAATTGAAAGTGATTTGCATAAAGTTCTATCCAGGTATAATAAAAGTGACTCTTCTCATGATTATTCAAGCCTAATTCATCATTCGCTTTCATTTATTCATGACAATTTTGCTGAAAAAATCTCTCTTTCCGATATTGCTCGAGAAGTGCATACAAACCCGACCTATTTGAGTAGGAAATTTCACGAAGAAGTCGGCTCTTCTTTTACAGAATATTTAATACATTATAGAATACAAGCCGCTAAACGATTTTTAACCAATAACACGAGTTGGAACATATCAGACGTTGCTGAAAACTCAGGTTTTAATAGTCAACATTATTTCAGCACTTTATTCCGTAAGATAGAAGGAATAACGCCCAAAGAGTTCCGTGAGAAAGGAAAATAAACATTGCGCCCTCGTTCATTTCAAGAATACGTACAAGGCCCTATTCAAATTGGGATGGGCTTAGGAATTATCTCTCTTCTGGCACGTTGGGTGACAGGTACAACGATATTATCATCTCCTGAATCCATGGTAAAGTATGGAGTTTTCGGAGGAATTGGCTATGCTCTGATGGGAGCTATTGCTCTATTTATGTTCAGTTTTATCGGGAAGAGAGTTCGACAGGATTTCCCTGTTGGATTGACTATCGGTGACTATTTAAAAACTAGGCTTGATCCCCTTGGATATTGGATATTGATAGTGATTCTGGTATTAACTAGTTTACATACTTTATTCATTCAGGGAATGGCAGCGTCTACCCTATGTCAATTTCTTTTTGATACGCCACTATATGTAGGTTTGTTCTTCTTTTTCTGTTTTTGTGTTCTTTTTGCTGGCTTCGGCGGGTTAAAACTTATTCATGGAATCGCAGCTTTTCAAGTCATTTTTATGTTTGCCGCCGCTATCTTAATTCCATTATACTTTTTCGTCAAAGAGGGGATGCAACCTGTTTATGATGGGATCCGTCTATATCACCCATATATGCTAGTAATCAATAAGTATGATCTATGGAATTTTCTTTTTGCAGGGCTTCTAGTAGGGTTCGGTCAGTTTTTCTTTGACCTCACATCATGGCATCGTCTATTTATGATAGAAATAAAAAAGGTGCCCTTAACATTTTCCTTATCTGGTCTTATATGGATTATATTCCCATTATCCTTTTCATCTCTTTTTATTATGGTTATCTTTACAGGTGGTTTCACTGATATACATTCTATTTTAGTTGGATTAGCTAATAAGATTACGACACCTTTCATTTTTATTCTTTTCGTATTATGTGCGTTTAGTGCAATCACCTCAACAGTCGGTGCCTCTCTACATTCATTAGTAAGCTTAATTGTAGCCAATATTTTAGAACCTTTCCAAAATAAAAAAAGTGACCAGCAAAAAATAAGAATCGCCTATCTACTTTCAATCTTGATTGGAGGAATGGTTTTTGTTGCTACACTCTTCAATTCTCCAACCTTATTAGAGCTATTATTTTATTCTGGAAATATATACTCAGCATTGCTGGCACCAATTCTAACAATCGTATTTAGTAAAGGGAAAGTCGCAAATTTCATTCCAATAAGCGCGGTCTTAGTTATAGTTGTCTCATACATTATTCAACCAAACGTAAGTGATTTTCAAAGCATTTGGTTTAGTGGGCTAGCTTCATTTACCATTATAGTAATTTATACGATTCTTAAGTTCATTAATACTAAATGGAGATTTGTTAAAACTAAACTGCATTAATTACGAAGTAAGATCCCTCGAATCCGGTGCAATAATTTAACTTACATTAAATACTGTATAAATACTACGACCCCATTCATATATAGTACATGAATGGGGTTTCACTACTAACATTGCAAAAAGTAACGGACGTATATCTTAGCGTTCTACTCTTTTGAAATAACGATAAACTTTTTCTAATTTTTTTGTTTGTTTTCCCCTTGGACTTTCCATATTACCAAATTCAAAAAACTTCACTTTTTTGATTCCCACAAAATTAAATAAGGCTTTTTTCATCAATATTTTATGCGCATTATTTAACCAGAGAAGTGGATATTTTGTAGGACCCTTCATAGTGGAAACACATACAACTGACTTTCCTTTTAAAAGTCCTTCTGGTAGAAGTCCCTTCTTATCCCTGTAGGCAAAATTTGCAGCAAATAATTGATCAATATATCCCATAAGCATTGCTGGAGGTCTCCCCCACCAGATTGGATAGACAAAGACAATCTTGTCAGCCCAAGTAATTTGCTTTCTATATTTTTCAAGGTGAGGATCACGGTGCATATCACGCCTTCGTTTATGCTCATTGAACATCAGGAGTGGATTAAAGCCCTCTTCATATAAATCTAAGACCTGCACCCCCTTTATGTTTGGGTTCTCATTACTTCCTTTGATGACTTTTTGTAAAAAAGCATAACTTAAACTTTTGTGATTAGGATATGTGTAAATGACTAGCGTGTTCATGACGTATCCCCCTATTTACTTATCATTTGATAACAAAACTATAACACTTACTTAATTTTATTGTCAAATGATAATTGTATTATGATAATATTTTTGTTATCTTCTCAGTAAGAGGTGAAAGTTATGGACAAAAAAGCTCTTTTTGATAAATGGGTGTCATTTACAACTTCCGTTCATCAGGTGACACACGAATTAACACAAAATGCTAAATCTGATTCCATCACGCCAGTTCAATATAACATTCTTGAATATATAACAGTCAGTCAGCCTGTCACTCCAAGTGAAATTAGTGACTGTCAGCATATATCAATGCCAAACACGAGTCGTGAGCTGAAAAAGTTAAGCGAAAAGAATTTAATCGAAAAATTAAGTGATTCTGAAGATAGACGAAAACAATATATTCGTCTTTCTAAAGAGGGGGAAACCATGATGAACGAAGCCTTTGCTGTCGTAGAATCTCGTTTCCAAAGACGAATGCAAAATGCTTCGAAAGAAGATTTAGAGGATATTGAGCGTGCCATGGATATTCTTCAAACAAAACTATTTTACTAATGGACATGAATACAAAAAAAGCAGCTCCCTCGATTGAAATTGACAACTGATCAATCGAGGGAGCTCTTGTATGAAGTATTCAATTTACAAAAATCGTTTTTACCCGAAGTTTGCTTGAAAAATAGCAAATAAATGCACTAGGGCAGCATTTTTTCATTAATAGTAAACCATGCCAAAGCGTAAACAGATTTCTCTAATCCTTATATATCAAGTACCGCAAAAGGTTCGGTAAGGTGTTGTTGACTCAGGCAGTGTGGAGTATTCAGCCTGTTCCGCGGAGTGCGCGTAAGGGTTTGAAAGAACATCCAAAAGCCGTTCCATCACGCTGTAATCCCCTTGTTCCACTGCGGCTTCCAGTGCCTCTTCCACCCGGTGGTTTCGTGGGATAACCGCAGGATTGCTGTTCTGCATCAACTGATTCGAGGAAGCTTTCGATTCCTGCTGCCTGCCTAGTCTCGCCTGCCAGAGCTCATGCCACTGAGAGAATTCCGGCGTCCCAAACAGGACCGTATCCTTCACTGTATCAAAAGTTAATGTTCTGAAGGTATTGGTATAGTCGGCACCATGCTTCTTCATCATATTGAGGAGGTCATCAATAAGGGCTTCATCCTGTGACTCTTCGTTAAATATCCCCAGTTTTGCTCTCATTCCTGCGAGCCATTTAGAGTGATACAACTCATTAAAAACTGAAATCTTATCCTGGGCTAGTTTGACAGCCTGATCCTGATCGTCATCCAACAGTGGCAATAGGGCTTCAGCAAATCGTGCAAGATTCCACCCGCCAATATAGGGCTGATTGCCATAAGCATAGCGGCCTTGGGTGTCAATGGAACTGAATACTGTTGCCGGATCATAGGCATCCATGAAGGCGCAAGGACCATAATCGATGGTTTCTCCGCTAATCGTCATGTTGTCGGTATTCATCACCCCATGAATGAAGCCGACCAGCTGCCATTTGGCAATAAGCTCAGCCTGACGCTTGATCACTTCCTGAAATAGCGAAAGATAGCGTTTCTCATCTGCTTCAACGTCTGGATAATGACGCTTTATTGTATAGTCGGCAAGGATCCGCAGTTCTTCGATCGTGCCCCATTTTGCAGCGAATTGAAAAGTACCTACGCGAAGATGACTGGCAGCCACACGGGTCATGATTGCACCTGGCAGCCCGGTTTCGCGGATTACTGTTTCACCTGTTGTCACCACTGCCAGACTTCGGGTGGTAGGAATGCCAAGCCCATGCATCGCTTCGCTGATGATGTATTCGCGCAGCATCGGTCCAAGTGCCGCCCGGCCATCACCCCCGCGGGAGTATGGGGTCCTCCCTGGACCCTTAAGCTGAATATCAACCCTCTCACCTTGGGGCAAGATCTGCTCGCCCAGCAACACCGCCCGGCCGTCCCCCAACATGTTAAAATGACCAAATTGATGCCCCGCATAAGCTTGAGCAAGAGGAGAAGCACCTTCAGGAATACGGTTTCCGGCAAACACCGCGACACCATCTTCACTTTGCAGCGACTGAACGTCCAGATTAAGGGATGCTGCCAACCTATCATTGAGAATGATCAACTCCGGTGAGCTTACAGGAGTCGGGTTGGTACTGGTAAAAAATTTTTTCGGAAGACGGGCATAACTGTTGTCTAAATTCCATCCTGTTTCATTGCTCTTTGTCATAATTTCTCCTTTTTTTCTTTTGTCTTATTGTATAATGATTTTTCTCTCATAATTAAGTTATATACACGCCATTAAAATCAGTTGCGTCCATTTTAATGTCTACTTCTACCAATTTATTATACCGTTTCCACATAAAAATGGCTCTCTTAAAGTATGGTTGAATGAATGACGGGTTACAAAGGTATTGTCCATTTTCCCGTTTACCATCTGATATGATTCACCGTAGCCTCTCTAATTGAGAATGTAAAAAAAAGAACCTTCAATCCAAAAATGGATCAAAGGTTCAATGTTTTAATTTCAATGATATACTATTATTCACTCAATTTCCCAAGTGAATTTTTTAGTTTATCTCTGTTTTTTCATTCCATTGCCTTTTCAATCTGTCATCATGGAAACGATTGTCCATTGATGAAAAATGTTGCTTAAGCTTTTTCTAATACCCTTGTTTCTGCATTCAAAGAATTAACTTGGTTCTCCAAGTTTTCGCTTAGACCAAGCGCCTGCGCAGTTGAAGTATGAATTTCCTCGATAAGCTCCGGGTTTTCCACTAGTGACACGCCATAAGAAGGAATCATTTCTTTTAATTTCGGTTCCCACTCTTTTTTATATTGCGGGAAGCATTTTTCGATTACCTCAAGCATGACAGAAACAGCAGTAGAAGCACCAGGAGAAGCGCCGAGCAATGCAGCTACCGAGCCATCAGCGTCACTAACAACTTCCGTACCAAATTGAAGCGTTCCTTTGCCAGCAGCAGTATCTTTAATTACTTGTACACGTTGACCTGCTACTAATAATTCCCAATCTTCACTTTTAGCGTTCGGGATAAACGTTTGTAACTCTTCCATGCGCTTCTCTTTCGATAACATAACTTGCTCGATTAGGTATTTTGTTAATGAAAGGTTTTTTGCACCACATGCCAACATCGTTGTAACATTATTTGGTTTTACAGTATTTATTAAATCAAACATTGAACCAGTTTTTAAGAACTTTGGTGAGAAGCCGGCAAACGGTCCAAATAGCAATGATTTTTTATTATCGATAAATCTTGTGTCAAGATGCGGAACAGACATTGGAGGCGCACCAACCGCAGCTTTTCCGTATACTTTTGCATGATGCTGCTCTACAACTTCTGGATTATTACACACCATGAATAGTCCACTTATCGGGAATCCTCCAATATGTTTACTTTCAGGAATACCAGTTTTTTGCAATAAAGAGAGACTTCCTCCACCGCCACCGATAAATACGAATTTTGCAGTATGGCGTTCGACAGTACCGCTTTCGTTACGCACTTTCAATTCCCACGAGCCGTCGCTAGTACGTTTAATATCATTAACAGTATGTTTGTATTTAATATCGACGTTTTTAGTCTTTAAGTGATCAAACAACATGCGCGTTAATGCGCCAAAGTTGACATCAGTTCCAGAGTCGATTTTTGTTGCCGCAATAGGTTCATTCGATGTACGGCCATTCAAAATAAGCGGAATCCATTCCATCAGTTTACCTGGGTCATCGGAAAATTCCATCCCTTTGAACAGAGGATTTTTTGTCATTGCTTCAAAACGCTTTTTTAAATACGTTACATTTTTTTCACCTTGCACTAAACTCATATGAGGCAAAGGCATGATAAAGTCTTGCGGATTACGTATCAGATTGCTGTTTACAAGATAAGACCAAAACTGCAATGAAAGCTGAAACTGTTCATTAACTTTTATAGCTTTGCTAATATCCACAGATCCGTCCGGTTTTTCGCTCGTGTAGTTAAGCTCGCACAGTGCCGCATGCCCTGTTCCCGCATTATTCAATTCATGAGAGCTTTCCTCTCCTGCTTTTTCGAGTTTCTCAAACACAGTAATTTTCCAGTCCGGTGCTAATTCTTGCAGCATTGAGCCCAAAGTCGCACTCATGATTCCTGCACCAATTAAGATAACATCTGTTTTATTTTCTCTGCTACTCATTTTTAACATCCTTATATCTAAGATTTGCAGAAATGATGTAGGCGCTCCTGCTTAGGCATAACAGCAAGTTAAGAAGCGACATTGTAACACACCTTTTCTGTATCAATTTATCCTAATTATAGTGTATCAAACTTATTTAAAGATTAAAATATATATATTATGATAGTTTATGGCTACTAATTGGAAAAAGTGAGAATTTCGTCCACAAGGTCCTAAGAACTAGCAAAAACCAAGGTCTTCATACTTCATAGATTTTTATATCTACAATAATCTAGTATACTCCAAATCCATAGTTAAATAAATAATATATCCACAATAACAATATTAAATTCAAAAAGCAGAGGATAAATAATTCCTCGACGTTTTTTAAAATTGGCTCTGTTAAAGGATGTTGTTGATTTTCTTGATGAACTAACGGGGCAGGTTAATAACAATCCTTAGTAAATTTTATTTTGATATAATGGAAATAACATCTTAAATATTATTAGGAGTTAAAATGTTTAACAAAATTAAGAATTGGGCGAGAAAATTAAAACGACAAATCTTTATCCTTTACTTTGCTTGTAAAGATGAACGGGTACCTTGGTATTCAAAAGTATTTACGGCTTGTGTTGTAGCTTATGCATTCAGTCCGATTGACCTAATACCTGATTTTATACCCATTCTTGGCTACTTAGACGATGTAATTCTCGTTCCAATAGGGGTAGTGATTGCATTAAAGATGATACCAAAGAGTGTATTAACCAACTGTGAAGTTAAAGCTGAAGAAATGATGAAAAAGGGTAAGCCGAAGAATTGGATAGTCGGCTCAATAATAGTATTGATTTGGGGCTTAATTATAATATGGGCTATTATTAAAATTTATCGCTTAATCAACTAACGGGTGCTTTACTTCAATAACAAGGGTTGCTGAGGCAACCTTTGTTTTCTTGTGGACCTAAAGGGGCTAACGATTGGGTTCTAATGACATAGTTTATCGACCTTCCTCTCCCAGTCTTAGCATTAGTATTGACGGTTTTCATTCTCTGTGGTGAAGCGCTGATTTTTGCGCTTCATGGATGGCTAACGGGAAGGTTAGCTACATGGGAAGTACCAATAATTTGTAAAATAAAAAGACGGATTATTACAAAACCTCTAGTAAGGAGTTTTTTGGAAGGAGGAAAAAGATTAGACATATGTTTTCATTACGTGGAGATGCTCATAAAATTTATCTTCAATTAAAAAAAGTCTCATACAAAGACCGATCTTTCAAATGTATGAAGAAACTTAAAGAAGTGGAAGAAATTCAAAATTTTTATAGTTCGATTGATAGCGATACCTTAAAAAAAATTAATTATTGTATGATAAAAGAGAAAAACGGATCGGGAATCATTCCTATTATAATATCCTCTGGACCTTGGCTTTTTTTTCTGTTTTCAAAACAATTACAAGATTTCCTTTTCAAAGATGGGAGTTTGCTTTGGGTTGCCTTTGTTTTAACTTATATTTTCATTCTCGCCATAAGTGTGTTTCTACATTTTCATGAAAAATCATGGGCTTTTGTTCATATTGAAATCATTCAAGAAATTTTACATGAACGAAAAGAGATAAGGGAAAAGCCCTGAGGTGAGAACCTATAACGGATTACGTCAATGGGAAGTTTGGCGAGAAAAACATCAACTTTCGCACGGTTTTCATGTGTATTTTTCAGCGCGAAATATTACAGCAAAAAAGAGGCATTGAAACCGATGCTCCTATAAATACGAAATAGCGATTATTTCTACATATTCAACCTTAATCCCATTTACTCTTTCATCCATTTTTTTTATACGGACGCGATTCTTTAATAAGAATCGCTTTTCTTAATGAACTAACGGGTACGATAGTTGATTAAGGTTCACAAAATGATCAATCTGTTTACGAACAATAAAGTTGTTCGAAAATCAATATAATCGTTTAAAAAACAATAAAGTTCTTTAAAAATAAGACCCGATACTTACTATTGAGATTGTGACTCAAAAAAGAGGAATAAATTCTATTTTTCCATTTCTCTGTATTTTGATCAATCTTTAGGCAAAATGGAGTTTTTGTGTTGGCTACTAAATGAGCACTTGTAACTTTATAATTATCAAACTTTATTTCAAAGCTACAATTGTATTTCTAAGAATAGAATTGAACAACTTTATTATCAATACACAGTAGCAGGTATGATCTGATTAAAAAGTGAAAGGAGATTCTAACATGGGGTTAGTCATGTCAATTGCGCCTGTTGTAATAGTGGGAGGAATTGTAGTATATGTAATTGAAAGGCTTAAACATAAATATAACCAAGGCAACCTAGGTAAGAAAAAATCAAAAGGCGCTCAAAATTTATTAGATAGTTTAATACCAATTGGAATGCTTTTTGGTTGTGCTATCGGTGTAATTTTTGGCATGTTTTTCACGATCTCTCTAGTATTTACAGTTAGTTTAGGAGCTGGAATAGGCTATTTATTTGGATTTTTTGCTTATGAAATTTATAGCAAGAAAGGAAACAATTATTCATAAATGGCTATCTTCCAGAAACGGGTGCGTTAGTGAAAATAGAAAACAAATCGGACCACAGCATTTTAGACATATCTAAAATGTTGTGGTCCTTTTAATATCAAATGTTACACTTACCTAATCTAAAGATAAACATGACTAATATGTATCATCCTTTTTACTTTTTCTTTCACAATCGCGCCCGATTGCCGTGGTTTTTTATTTCATTAGGCAATAACATTCTTTAACAGAGCCATAAAATAAAAAAGCAACTGGTTTCCGCCAGCTGCTTCATCAAAAAACTATTTTACTTTTTTAGGGGTAATATCACTTTGATTTTTGAACAAATAAAAAATGACCACTTATTAATCTTTAACAAAGCCATTTTAAATGAAATATGTTGGAATTCAAAAAGGATATGTAATAGAATTAATGTTTAACAAACCTTTAAAATTAATAAAAAACCTTACTTACTTATGTTACGCTTCTCCCCAGTTCATTCTAAATAAAAAAATCCTACCGATGATCGATAGGCTCTGAACTGATTATTACATTCTCTATTTCCAACCAAGTAGTGAACAAAACTCGACTGGAATCTTTAAATTTTCAGCCATGCCGACTCCAACTTTTTTCAGCACTCTTCCTTTCCAACTTTTCCTCCCAAATCCTCTCTCCAATCCAGGCTATGCTCAATTCAGTATTGTTAGGCTGATAAAGGCAATGCCAAATATGCAGTACAGACTGAGGGTAAGGGGATGAGGAAAAATAATGTATACCATCATGCTTACAATCATCAACAGGATGCTAAAGGCATTTATCCTATCTCTCCACATACTCACCTTAGGTCAACTCCTTTTCTATTGCTTTTCAGTTGTAAGGGAATCCTTCTGAACAGGTTTTATTTTCCCTGTAACATAATAGCTGTCTCCACGGTTTTTCATATCTTCCTCAATCGCTGCAAGCAATGGAAGGGAATTCCCACAGCGGCAATGCCATTCTTTGATCCATCCTCTTTCTTTTTGCTTTTCAGCTTGGCTGTCTTGGTCTTTGCGCCAAGTACCGCTTTGGAGGTCTGAAGATATGGGCGGTACCGCTTGCCTGCTCCACCATCTGTATTAATGATTCTTTCTTATAAAGGTTGTGTGCCTAATTTGTATATTTTTCATTTTTCGTTAGTATGTCAGCGTCTGATAATTTATAATTATAAGATTGAACCCACTAAACAGCCATGTAACGAAAATGATAAAACTATGAAAATAGTCAAAATATTTAGACTTTTAAGGAGATAAGAAGTGAATGAGCATCAAAACTTTTAAGGTTGTATTGAGATCCATGCACAAAGGCCAAACTGAGGAATTCGCCTATGTCTTTGAAGGAAAAAACCTACTAATCGGCCGTGCCAGCCAACACTCCAAAGCTGATTTCAAGCTTTACAATGATTTCGTTTCCAGGGAACATTGCCAGATTTATATGAAGGAAGGGAAGCTCCTTATTGAGGATTTGTCGAGCAAACATGGTACCTCAGTGAACCAAGTGCCACTTGTGCCGGGTCAACCCTGCCCAATTGAACCGGGGGATACCATTACTTTGATTAATGGATTGATTGAATTCATGATTTCCATCGACAACGATTTAACACGGGATTTCACTCCGCTAAACCTCGGCATTCAGCAAAACGTGGTTATCAAAGAGCATCTTCAGACTGTGATCATCAATGAAGAAGCGCCCATTAAAATGCCTTCCAAGGAATTTACTTGCTTTAAGTTGCTTTATGAGAATTTGGAGAACCTTATTTCAAAAGAAGAAATTGTCCAACATGTATGGCCCGAGAGAATTGGGGACCCCCAGCAAATTGTGTCGGCAGAAGAAATCGCTTCACTTCTGTACCGGGTGAGGAAACGGGTAACTGGCCATTTCGCAATAAAAGCCGTTGTTCAAAAGGGCTATTATATGGAATCCACCCTTTCAATCAATCTCTCAGACCTCTAATGAGCATTCATCCGAACTCTAATTACAGGTATGAAAAAAAGCATTGCGAATAACAATGCTTTTTTTTCATGCTAATAGTCAGCCTCCCAAACGATCCGGCAGCTCAACAATAGTCTAATTCTGCGTTTGAAGTTGATTTATTAAAAGGGAGATGGCAAAAAAGCAGCGTATAGCTACTCTTCTACCACTCCTGATGTCCATTGCCCATTTTGATGCTTTTATTTCTTTGGTAAGTCTAAATTAGTGAATTGATCGACTGGAACAACCTCTTCTTCCATATCCATCACTTTCAGTACAACTCGGTCTCCTACATTCGTTAATACAATATCAGAGAGTGCACTGACTCCAGGGTCCACTGAGAATCTTTTGGCATTGCCTTCTACAATTAAATAGAACACATAGCCATTTGAGAGATTGGCATCGTTGATTCTTGTTACTTTCCCTTTGATTTCTTTCAGTTCAAATCCTTTTTGAGGCGTAACACCGCTGACTTTTCCTAAAGAAGCAATTAGTTTTTTATAGTTCCGGAATGCTTCATCTTTTGTTTTCCCAAAAACCACTTGGGGATTATCGCTATTTGCATATACAATAGCTACCCCTTGAAACTTTGAGCCCTTTGTAACCGGAATTACATAAGTAGGCGCACCGTATATCGTATAGAAAATTCCATTAGTGGCTTTCCAACCTGGATATTTAGACAAGAACTCACTCGCATTTGCGTTAGATTTTGCTTCCTTTCCCGTTAGAACGGAGGTGACGTCTTTGTAGTATGTCATTTCACCGGTTTTGGCATTGAAAACACCGTAACCTACCAGGGTTTTGGAGTTTCCTTTTGATTTAGCTCTTGTAAAATCAACTACATAAATCAATTCGCCTTTTTCGTTAAACGTAACTTGCATATTATCCTCATTAGGAATCAAAACATCTTTCTTCGCCCCAATTAAGGACTGGTTTTTCCACCCGTGAACATATTTCCCCCAGTAGGTCCAATATTCCAGAGCTGTTTCCAAGGTGAATGTTCTATCTACCCATTTAGGTTCTTTACCTAACGGATAGTATTCTGTGTCACCCGTTTCAGGATTCACTAATACCACCCCGTCCACAACGGACCCACTGCGGTATTTTAAATAATGTCCCACTGAAGCTACAAAGTAGGGCTTTCCATCTTCGTTTGGTTCAAGGTATGAATCATATATGATTTTATTCGGATATGCCTTGCGGATCGTTCTTTCTAAATCATAATCAAGATACTGTGATGGAGCATACAACATCTTTCCTTTTACAGTGCTTGCGCCTTTATCTGTCGAAACGGCGGAAATTAGATTATAACCTGGCGTGTATTCGGCTTTCCCAGCTTTAAAAAATCCGTCCATTTCAATGGGTGAAGTATACGTTAATTCACCATTTATATTAGTTAGACGGTACTCGCCTTCAGTGAAATACGATGCATTTGCTATTTTATTAATAGCTGCATCCCCTTTTGCGTCTGCCATTTTCACTGTTACAAGCGGCATGGTTTTTATGTCTTGAACTTCTTCTAGCTTATTTTTTATATCAACCTTGGCCAATCCATGAAGTTCCTCGGCAAATGTTAGGGGATAAAATAACATGATAATCCATCCTGCGATCAAAACGATTCCTATCATACTGTTGAAATGTACATTCCAAGGTGTTCTTTTTGAATGTTTCTCCCCCTCTTTTTTCCGATTGCGACGGGGTATTGAAGACTCTTTTACACTGTAAATGTACCTTCTTGAATCAAAAATAAGAATAAGTCCAAAAATAATGGCAAAATTCGAAAGGAATGCAGTGTAAGTATGATCTAGTAACATAATATCAATAACAAAAAATAATACGATAGCAGAAAGTAAAAGTCGCAGCACTTGCTCAATGAAAAAGAGTATATCCTTTTCCTTGATTGCGTTAGTCCATCTTTGTGGAATTAGAGAAAGTCCCAATACAGCAAATGGTATTTTCGTTAAAATACCTTTTAAGATAAAAGCTATTAGTGAAAGTATCATGATTCTAAAAATCTCCCCTTGTAGTATTTGTTTCTATTTATTTACTATTCTATCACTTTTTGTCCAACTAATTTACTATCTTCTTCCTCTCGTCTAAATATATCGATATAGCATTTTCTCCTGTATTATAAAATTCCTGAATTTTTTTCCTACGATGCTACTTTTTCATATCTAAAGTTTATATAGACAGTGAAGATTGATCTTTTCGATACCGCTATCTCAGACGCTCGGAAGGTTCAATCCAGAACTTTTAGGAGGAATAGAAATGGAATTGGAAACCTTATTGGATCAGGATTACAGCTTGGGGTTCAATCCTTATTTAGCAGAATCAATCGGCATACCAAAGGCACTGATGCTGGCATATCTTCACTCAACAATAGAAGCGTATGGAATGGAAAGAGACGGAAGGGACTGGATTTACTCTACATATGATCAATTGCACACGCAGCTGCCGTTTTGGTCAAAAGGGACTATCAAGCGGATAATCCTTAGTCTCGAAAAGGAAGGCTTCATGGTTTCCTCCAACTATAACAATTGGAAAATGGACAAAACGAAATGGTACAGCATCTGTTATGAAAAGTACATCGACATGCGTGAAGACCCTGACAAGTTTTTGCTGGATTACTAAGAATAAAATGCCCCCTGCCTCATAGAAAAAGACGGATAATAAAGGAGACGAAACCGTATGATTTATGAAGAAACCTACCACTATTTATTAAGAAATGTATCTTCTACTGAATTTGATACGTGTTTTTACTCCTTGCTTCATAGTGATTGGGATGGGGTGATTCAGAGCCCGCTTCATATGATGGCGCGCGCCGTGGGTACAACAGAAAAATACTTAAAGCAGATCATCAAGAAATTCACGTCACCTCAAGGATGTCTCCAAAAAGTTTTCGTACCTGTTCGTCAAGGCGAAGATATTTTATATAAGTTTAATCTTGGTCCCACTAGTAATCTTGGCTTTAATAGTAAGACCGACCGTTATTGCAAGAAATACCGTTTCTTTTACAGCGAGGCTTTCAAAAATTTAACAATACATGCAAAGCGTCTGTTGCTGATGGGTGCTTTTCGAATGTCGGTTTTGAAGTCCGAAGAAGTATTATTTGATTATAGTGAAATCGTTCCCGATTCCAGCTCACTTTTCACGAGGCAGCGCTTATTAGATGCAATCGGTACAGTCCATGAGACATTAGGTAATTTGGTGACGATTTCTTTCGTAAGCAAGGCTTTTTCAAAAAAAGAGGCTATTGTGTTTACCTTTAAAGAAGGAATGTTGGAGCAGTATATGGAAAATCGGGCCGAACGGGCATTTTTACGCAGAACGATTTTCAACACCGGCTTTCTTGGACATATCAGTGATTCCGTATGTATGGAATTGGAACGAGTCGGCAGATACATTTTCCGTTCGTTTCTTCAAGATGCGAAAAAATCAGGCATTTCTATGGATATACAACATGAACTGCTGAAGATAGCACGGTTCGTCTATACCTATTCTCTAAAAAAACTCGGCCTGGCTCTTCCTGCCAATAAGCACCTACTTGCGGCTCCTAAACAGGCATCTGCTTATTTAAGTACAATTATTTACCATGAAACGTTAGAACAGATGGCAAAGTATGCTCACCGAGCAGAATCTATCAAAAGCCTTCTTGACCGTGACCATTTTCATAAAAACATCTCCGAGAAGGCTCTAGGCCGGGAAGTGAATTATCTGGAAGTAGATCAACATATCGAACCAATTCGAGTCAAGTTCAAGCAAGCCGATTTCATCCACAATGTGCTGAACAACTGGTGCGAGGAGTGGCTTATTTCCCGCGTGAAGACTGCGACAGAAGAAGTCGAAGCAGAAGGAATAAGGAAAAAGACCAGAAATAATAAAGGTACCGCATCCGAATTTATTACGGACCTTAGAAACGATACATATGATGAGTTGGACAAGCTGATGACACTAATCCGCAAGTTCGGCAATCACGCGGTTCCTCCATCTAATCAAAATTCTTCCCTCACAAAGAAAAAGGCAACCATTCAATCCTACTTTGCTATACAAAAGGAGCGTCTTGACGTGCTCTCTGTATCTTCTTCCTAACATTCACACTGAATGTATTCGTTCAGTGTGTTTTCCCCTGCCCTTTTTTATGAATGGTTCTATCATGTTTATAAAATCACCTTGAGAGCTGACTAGTTCTCTTTTTTTTGCCCTTATCAGGTTCTGTGGATAATAAATAAGGTCTGTGAATTGCAGATTTTCATTTGTTGATTGTGGATAACTTACTGTGGATTTTCCCCTTCAGTATGTGGGTTACAAGTTCGCTTTGTTAATTCAGGCTATAGTCGGCAGGTTGTTTTCAAAGTAGGGTCCGATCCCTGTGATAGCAAGGGTTTCCATAAATAAGTTATCTAAGGGTCTAAAAAATTGGTCTGTAAAAAGGAACTGAAAAAGATTCTGAATATCATTATAAATAAGGAAATGAATTTGCCGAGCCCTTTACGAATAAAAAGAATGAATGGAAGCAGCCAAAAAAAAATATCCGAGGACTACCCATAAATAAGATAGCCCTTGAATAATTTATGGTATCAATAATATTTTCCCAGTACTTTTACGACCTTCTAGAAGTCTATGTGCGTCTGCCCCATCTTCTAAGGAAAAGAGAGTCGGTTCTTCGATTTGGATTTTCTCTGAAATGATCCATTCAAACAACTCTGCTGCCCTTTTTTTCCGTTCATCATGAGAAGTTAATACATTCCAGAGATCACCTCCTATTAATGCTTTTGAAGTATCCATTAACATTCTAGGATCAATTTTCTCCGGATCTCCACCTGCCATTCCAAAGAATACGACAGTCCCTCTAATCTTAGTTGCTTCGAAACTGTCTAGCAAAGTTTTCCCGACTGATTCAAAAACAAGATCCACACCTTGTCCATTCGTTATATCCTTAATGGATTTTACCCATTCTGACTCGTAAAGAAAAACATGATCCGCACCAGCTTGTTTTGCTACAGTTGCTTTGTCACTTGATGAGGTTAAGCCAATGACTTGACCGCCCTTCATCTTGATTATTTGTGTCAGTAATTGCCCGACTCCACCTGCAGCAGCATGAACAAGGACAGCCTCTCCTTCTTTAACCGAATAACTGTCTTGAGTTAAATATTGGGCAGTTAATCCTTGAAGTAAAACAGAAGCGGCAGTTTCAAAAGAAATGTCATCAGGAAGCGGTATAAGCTTATTAGCAGAAACAGAAACTAGTTCAGCGTTGGCATGAGGAACATCAGCAAACCCGACACGATCGCCAACTTTCACACAATGAACATCTTCTCCAACATATTCAATGACTCCTGTACCTTCATACCCAAGAATAAATGGCGGATTACCCACTAAGTGATAATTCCCTTTCCTTCTATATACATCAGCAAAATTCAAGCCGATTGCTTTCATTCGAACAATTACTTCTGACTTTGAATGTTCAGGTTCCTTAATTTCTCTTACAGACAGGACTTCTGGTCCACCAAAATTATCAAAGACAAGTGCCTTCATTTTCATTTCTCCCTTCAAACGTTGTTCCTTCTTTACGATATCGAATGAAGCCTCTGATAGCAAGAAAGTCACTACCTTGAAAGAGAACTTACAATTAGTTCTTTTACTAGACTAACCACATGAACCTTTACGAAAAATACCGCTATGCCCTAAAGGCATTAGCGGTTGTTGTAAAATGTAAAATGGAATTAAGAAAGAATAGAGAGATACTCTCCCCTATCATTCAGTATTGGAACCAGGACCATTTTTACGTTTTTTCGGAGAAAATTCTTCACCGTGTGCTTCTTGTTCGGCAATAACGGCTTCTTCAGGTACATGATTATTCTTTTTCGGTGCATTGACGCGGTTTCGGTTTTTTTTACCCATCATTAATCTCCCCTTTATTATTTGGGTTGAACTTCTGTGACTTATATATAACCTATTGTGGAAAGGCTAATGATAGCTTGTCCGAAAACCCGCAAAAATACCTGCAAAATGAACATTTCAAGAAAAAGGAAGCACTTTCGAATTGAACGATCGAGTAGAATATAAATATTTGTTATCTAATCTACTTCACATTTTTCTGATGTTCTTCCGTATTAAAAATTATGTCTTCATTATTAAATTGCTCGTATTCTTTTCTTGCTAATTTAATTATTTCTTCTTCATTATTTAAATCAATATCCTGTAAATTATCTTGCTTATTGTCCATTATAAATATCATTTCATCCTTAATTACATTCTCTGTTGGATACACTTTAATAAAATCTTCTATAGGCTTTGTTTTATTTTTATAGGGCTTTGTGAATAAAAGATAACCGACAAATACTATAATTATTGAAGATAAAATACCTAATTTTTTTTTCATTAATTCATCCCTTTCTGTTTTGTCAAAACTCTAATTATACTTATTTTATCATAAAAGGTTATTTTTACCTTACTGGACTTTCATTCCTAGTTAATGGAACAACAAAAAAAGGCTGGCTCAATAGCCCTCATTATTTAAGTAAATCACCCTTTAGTGTAAGATAAACCATACCTTTTATTGTGTTAAATTAGGTTATAATAATCATATAACCTATCAATGAGTTTTTTTATGGTTAGAATAATACATGAAATGAGCGATAAACTTAATGACCAATACAAATAAATTTCCACTTATATCAGGAAATCTTTCTCTTGATTTAGTGAACACGGAACTAGTAAAACGTGGACAGCGGCACGATTTATTGCTCTTGGAAAGAGATGTGCTGGAGTGGCTTCATGTAATAAAAGAGGAAAACTCATTTTGGGATGATCGGTTATTCTTAAAGATTGAAGAAAGAATCGGACAAGTATTTTTATGTATTCTAGAAATGCGTGCTGTTTTAAGAGACCGATTTGAATTAATAGCAGAAGGACAATCAATTCCAGATGAATTTATCTCTTTTTTAGAAAATAAAATTGAAAAAGCGCCATTTACCTATAAATTAATGAATCAAAAGCTGATCCCCTCACCTATTGGAGATATAGAGGATGTCCTTTTGTCTTTAATTGCTTTTGACGCTTTAACTTTAATTGAAACAAACAAACTTTCTTCCCTAAAGAGATGCTCTAATCCGGAATGCGTACTTTTATTTATTGATGAGAGTGGAAGACGTAAATGGTGTTCAATGAAAATATGTGGCAACAGAAAAAAGGTAGCCCGATTTCAACACCGGAATTCTGATGATGAATGAAGAGCCAACTTATTTCAGAGTTGGTTCTTTTTTTACATCTTTTTAACTAACCTCTTAAAAAGACTTTGACGGGTTAGTTAGTTTCATGTAAAGTAAAATATGAATAATAGGAGGGTGAATGATGGACAGTACAAAAATAGCAAGTCGAGAAGAAAAACATTTATTTTATGTACGATATTTATCTAAAATGAAAGGAAAAGGGAGAAGTCCATTACAGGTTAATGCAAAGGACTCAGTAACAGGTTTGATTGGTGGATTTTTAACCATTTTCGCTCTAGTTTATTTAACAAATATGACATCTTCCACGTGGTTAATGGCTCCATTTGGTGCAAGCTGTGTACTAGCATTTGGTGTTTGGAACGCGCCATTATCACAGCCACGAAATATTATTGGTGGACATTTTGTTTCAACATTTGTGGGTTTAGCTACCTATCATCTTTTTGGTGATGAACCTTGGGCGATTGGCTTAGCTGTTGGCTTAGCAATTGCAGTGATGATGCTAACAAAAACGACGCATCCACCAGCAGGAGCAGACCCTCTCGTTGTTATGCTGGGTGCATACAGTTGGAGTTATTTAATTACTCCTGTTTTAATTGGCTCTATCGTGATCGTTTTCTTTGCACTAATCATCAATAATTTACGCAACAACCGGGAATATCCAACGTTTTGGATTTGATATTGAATATAGGGGAGGAAAAGGCCAAACCCCTGATGCTTTTATAGGTGTTACAATTAATAAAAGACATTTGTTCTGGGGAAGAACATTAATAGAAAGGAGAAACTAAAGCTATGGTCAATTTAAGTAAACCAACTATTCAACGTGGCGATAAAATAATAGAGAGAAAAATACGGTACGACTCCGCAGTTGTAGAACATAGCTGTATGCTGTTAAAAGCACAAAATCAAAATGTCGTACTTTTTCATAAAATACTTGATTCTTTTACGATGATAGCAAACCAAACAAAATTAACCATTTCTAAAGGTAGTTATACAATCGCCTATTACTGGAAAGATCGTCCATATAATTTATACATCTGGAGAGATAATAAAGGGAATTATTTAGGTTCCTATTTTAATATCGTAAAAAATACATATATGAAAGATAATTTGGTATCCTTTGACGATTTGATTATTGATATTTTGGTTCTTCCTAATGGAGACTACTTTATTTTAGACGAGGATGAGTTACCTGATCCGTTAGATCAATTTGAAAATGGGTCTGTCCAACAAACTCTAAACTCATTAACGGATTCCATTGATATTCTTCTTTCTCAAACTATTTCAGAAACTGAGAATACCTATAAACATGAAGAACTCCTTCCTTGGTTGAACAACAGATAACATTTACAGACGTTTGTTTTTATACTTTAAACTTCCACAAACTGGCTCAATTCTTTAATAAGAATCGCTATTCTTATAGAACTAACAGGTGCTTTACTTCATTAATGAAGTTGCTTTGGCAGCTCTTTTTCTTATAGAGCTAAAGATGCAGGATAGTTCAACAAGGGATGAGTTACCAATACATAAGTTCTGATATTTTGAGAAAATCAAAAGATATCAAGACTTTGAAGGTAAAGGGGTAAAAGGTGAAGAAATATATTTCATTAAACTTAATTTTGTTTATTGTACTTTTGGCAGGAACCATACTTACGATATTTATAATATATAAGGATATTGATACTTCGCTTTCTCTTAAATTTATCATAGGATATGTAATTTATCTTCTTCTATATGGTTTGTTCTCCATCTTTCTAGTTATTGCGAATACAAGGAAGTTAAATTGGATTCAAATAAGAAAAAGGCTTTTTACGTTTATTACTTGGTTTATTTCTTTAAGTGCTGCACACTATCTTATTTATTATTTTTTTAAAAGTTCGAAAATGAATGTTTGGGATATAGGCATTCCTTTGGGTGTATCATTTGGATTGGCTTTTTCTGATTTAATGTCTTGGAAAAAGAAAGACTAAAGCATTGATGTTTTTGCTAAAGAATTATTTACTGAATAAGGGTTAATGCCTTTTTGTTCTTTTACTAACTGGTGCTTAAGCTGAAGATCAGAGCTGTCTTTAAGGCAGATTTTGTTTATGCAACTATCGGGGCAGGTTAGCATTCCTGTAGAGCATTAATTATCGGCTTTGAAAAAAACAGAGCCCCTC
The DNA here is from genome assembly GCF_050278525.1 of Peribacillus sp. NPDC096540. NCBI lineage: Bacteria > Bacillati > Bacillota > Bacilli > Caryophanales > Bacillaceae > Peribacillus > Peribacillus sp. NPDC096540. Next base: position 97,816 of record NZ_JBNNTG010000023.1, read on the forward strand.
AGTATGATGAGAGTACACACAAACCAAAACTCATCTTAAGG
>NZ_JBNNTG010000024.1:0-97182 GCF_050278525.1 Peribacillus sp. NPDC096540
AAAATAGTTAACTTTAATTTTGAATGTTGTCTTATTCGTAGGATTTCAAATATGTACGGAGTACCAGGTTTCTTGAACAAAAGGGCACTGTGACCTATCAGGATAGCATAACTGGCCTTCACCCCTTGGATAGGCATGACGAAGGAATGAGAGGGCAATTGACCCGTTGAGACATGGGAGGGATAGCCTCCAGGGGCGGCGTGGAGATGTACATTATATGGTAAAATATGGAGTGGTAGCTGACTCCTTTATTTAACTATGCCTTCACGAAGCCAAAATGATCTGATCTCATTTCAATTACCCGGAAATCCAATTACAAGGGTTATGAAATCCTGCGAATAAGTGAGCATTCGAGAGATATTCGTATCAAACTGAGGGAGTTGATAAAGAATAACAATTAGAGGAAATTAATAGAGTTTAATAGAAATAATTTAGAAAATTTCTTTTAAAGGGGACTAAATTATGTCTGAATTGATTTATCATGTGGCAACTACGGCCGACGGATATATTGCAGATCCAAATTACATTGCGGATGATTCGATTTTTCTTTATGAAGGTGACCACGGCCCAGACTTTTTATCTGATATTAGAGAATATGGAATTGCTTTAATGGGAGGAAAATCATACGAGCTCGGATTACAGGATGGAGTGAAACCAGGTGAGCCATGGCCACTTGCAAAGTTTGCAAATCCCGAACTAAAGCACTATGTTTTCTCGAGTAAATTGCATATTGAGTCGAATGAGGAAGTGGAGTTTGTAAAAGAAAACACAATTGAGTTTGTTAACACTTTAAAACATACAGTGAATCAAAAAATTTGGCTTTGTGGTGGTGGTCAACTGGCTGGTTCACTCCTTGACCACGAATTGATCGACACTCTTATACTAAAAGTCAATCCTGTCATGATTGGAGAAGGTATTTCACTTTTTGGTTCGAGTAAAAAGAAGATTCAATTAGAACTAATGGACCTAAAAAAATATAACAATGGGGTTATTTTGCCAAAATACAGGATTATATATAAGTAAACTATTATGGTAAGCGAAGAATAATTCAGTTTTTATTCATATTCTAGTTTTTTAAACGACTTTATTGTTACTGATTATGAGTAAAATGAGTACAGGTCCTTAAAAAATAGGCTCTGTTAAAGATAGTTGTTGATAATACCCTAAAAATAAGAGTGCTCTGGATTAGAGCACTCTTGCTTTTACTGGTGAAAAAACTGATTAACTGAGTCCTCAGACTTCAAGTGTTCCTGTATCAGTTTCTTTAAGTCTTGTTCATTTTCAAACCCATCCAATTTATTGTTGTACCAATCTTGTAATTTCTCTTTTGTTACAGAGAATTCTTGGTCTGGAAATTTGAATGTAATCCAATCTACATTTTTAATTAAAGCAAAAAGAAATGTAGAGTTTGATATAACAGTTTCCTTCATTTCTTTATCTACTTTTTTTACATCTATATCTTTGTATTCCAAAATAATTCCATATGGTTCTTTCTTGGTCTCAAGTGAAATTTGATTTAACTCTTTGTTATGTGCCAATTGTTTTACGATATTTCCAACCGCACTGTTGTCACCTACATATGAATTCTTATATTGAAACAAATCTGTTTTTGAATCAGCATTTAGACTACATCCACTCAATAATATCATTAGCGATAACAATGAAATAAAATAAATGGTAATCCTCTTCACTGTTTCCTCCTTTCATCTGATATTTTTATCTAATTTTATCATATTCAATAAAATTCATTCTAATAATTTCTTGTTTTGGGATTTTCAAAGCAATCAATTTACAGAGAATTTAGAGAGACGTAAGCTATCATAAAAGTATCCGTCATTTCAAATACAAATGATGACAGTAGAAATTCTTTAATATTGTGTTTAGTGTTTTCGTTGCTGCGGCTATCTACAAAGAGGAACCAGGCAAGATAATTGTCCAGATACTTTGTAGTCACGCCTTTAAAACGGTCTATCCATTGCTTCATACGAGAATGGAGACCGTTCACATTTTGAATGTGATATAGACCCTTTATAACGTGTTTTCCATCATTTGATTTAATTCGGTAGTGCTCTATCCCTTTCTCTTTTGCATAAGTCTTGTAGGCTCTCCAAGCATCTGTAACGAGTACATTATCAGATGTAAGTTTAGAACCAATCATACTCTCAACCTTTGTTTTTACAACACGCCCCATACACACAACCTTGGATACGGTTGCTTTGGTGCGGTCTCTAGAAACAAGAACACAAACCTGTTCGTGGCTAATTCCTCTATGTTTAGATTTACCGCCACGTTTACGAGGTTTACGGTCAATTATGCCACGTCGTCCTTTTACGATTGGAATTGTGAAGATATACACTTAAACTAACGGGTGCTTTACTTCAATAAGAGAGGTTGCTGAGGCAGCCTTTTTCTTATGGCACTAACGGGGCAGATTAGTTCATTAAGTATTGTTAAAATGGACTATATAAATTGTAAGTCTTATCTAATGATCGTATATGAAGTTTCCAATAGGTGGTAATATAAAGAATGAATTATTCATAACCTTAAAAAAGTGATTTATTTTTAAGGAGGAATGATGAATAAATTTCAACCATTAATGTGGATAGTTCTTACAATATTTTCTGTAATTTTAGTAGTACCTTCTCTTTTAGTAGTTTCATTTTCGAACAATCCAAAACAAGCATCTACAAAACAGAATATTATTGCATCAACTGACATTAAAGAAAGTAACAAAGATAAAAATTCGACTGAACCATCCATCGACGTGTCAGTTTATAGGACAAACACTAAAGAGATTGAAAATATTCCTTTAGAAGAATATGTGGTAGGTGTTGTTGCTTCAGAAATGCCAGTAACTTTTGAATTAGAGGCCTTAAAGGCTCAATCTTTAGCAGCTAGAACATTTTTAGTTAAACAAATGCTCTCTAATTCTAAAATTAATTTACCAGAAGGTACTGATATAACTGATAATATTCAATACCATCAAGTCTATAAAAATAAAAAAGAACTAGCTAATGAATGGGGAGAAGATTATAAATCAAATATCTCTAAAGTTCAGAAAGCAGTTGAAGCGACAAAAGGTCAAATTTTAACCTATGATGAGAAACCAATCGATGCTTCTTTCTTTTCAACCAGTAATGGATATACGGAGAGTTCTGAGGATTATTGGGGTAATAAAACGCCATATCTAAAAAGCGTTGAAAGTCCTTGGGACATACAATCTCCTAAATTCCAATACCAAACAACTATTCAAGTATCTAGATTTGAAGAGTTGCTGGGAATTAAATTGAATAATGATGTTAATATCGGGATGGTTATCTCAAAATCCAAAGGAAATCGTATAAAGTTATTTGAAATTAACGATAAGAAATATAGTGGGAAAACTATCAGAGATAAGCTAAAACTTAATTCTTCCGATTTCACATTTAAAAGAGAAGGTAGTAAGGTTATTATTACTACTAAGGGTAATGGTCACGGAGTAGGTTAATATGGCGCTAATGGATTGGCACAACAGGGTAAAAATTATAAGGATATTGTAAATTATTATTATCAAGATGTAACCATTTCTTCTGTTGACCCCTTTATAAACAAAATGTATGTAAAAAAGTAATAAATACACCTCTACTAACAGATTGCAATTCCACATAAAATTAAAATCGAAATGAGAAAAAATAACATTGGAGTATAGCCAAAGTAAAGGGACAATAAAGCAGTTACTTCAAGTTTTAGAAGATCTTGAAAAGCACCTAACAGGTGCATTACATCAAAAAGGGGGTTGCTTCGGCAGCTCTTTTCTTATGGAGCTAAAGGGGCAGTTTAGTTCAACAAGACTTTGGATAAAAAAGGAATTATTAGTAGGGATCAAGAACTTTAATATAAGAATTTTAAATTTTGTTTTTTAGATGAGAGGTGAAGAAATGGACACACGGAGAATTGTTGGTCAAACTAAAACGGTTGGATTTCAAGTAGGAATTAGAAGAACCTTTCCAATTTCACAGGAAAAAGCCTGGGAATTTGTCGCATCTGAAGATGGATTAAAATTATGGTTAGGTGAAAGCACCAAAATAAATCTTCAACCAGGTCAGAAATTCTGTACAAAAATGGGGGAAGGTGAATTTCGAATTGTTAAACCTCTACAACAACTTCGACTTGCTTGGAAAAAAGAAGGTTGGGATAAAACTTCTACCATTCAAGTTCGAATCATACCAAAAGAAAACACAAAAACGACCATTAGCTTTCATCAAGAAAACCTCTCTGATCAGAATGTGAGAGAAGAAATGCTGCAATACTGGGAAAGAATTCTTAAACAAATAGAAGAAGGGATTTAATTTAAAAGGAGGGATAAGTTATGAACCCATTTAGTCACATTGACCTTAGAGTAAATAATTTAGAGGAAAATTTACCATTCTATGAGGGTTTTCTTACCGCATTAGGCTTTATTCAAACATTCCATAGTGATAAGTGGAAGGTGTTTGCAGCCAATGGGAATCTTCCAAGTGTAGCCTATTTTGCCATCACTGAAGATCCTTTGCATAAACCAAACGGCAATCTAGTTGGATTTTGGGTAGAAAATCGTGATGAAGTTGACAAACTTGCTACACTAATTAAAGAAATTGGTGGAAAAATTACCTCTGGACCTCAACAATTTCCCATTAGCCCTACTTACTATGCAGTTTATTTTGAAGATCCTTGTGGAAATCAATATGAAATTGTTCACCGTTTGAACTAAACTATTGTTAAACTCCATAAGTTTCATATTCTTTGATATGTACTTGTAGTTGGGACATTAACTGAAGGTGATCTTAGGAGACTTTTTCACATCCCTCGAAATGGGTTTGTCAACGGAACAAGCAAAGGTTCCTCTTTTGTAAAAAGTTTGTGAAATAATGTACTTAAGCTAACGGGTGCGTTAGTTCATTAAGGAACACAAAAATGATCAAACTTTTTTATGAAAAAATAATCCAATTAAATAATATAAGGGCGTGTTTTTGATTAATCTTTTTTCAAAACATGCCCTTTCTATTATTCATTTATCAAGGTTTCTTGTATTAAATTTGATCAAAATTTGTTTCAAGGCTACAGAAATATGGCATGAAAATTTAGTAGGTTTTCACTTAAACTAACGAAGCATGATACTTCAAAAAGGATTATTGAAAGCTTTTATTGAATTTAAGAGCTGAGAGGGAGGGGGTTCGGAGTGCTTAATGTTGAGATTAGAAGGCCAAGAACTGAGAACATTAAAGAGTTAAATCATTTTTTTAGGGTAGTGATTACAGACACGTTTAATAAAGAAGGTATCGGAGAGAAGTTGGATGATATAGAAGATGAAATCGAAGCTAAGAAAAAATACTTAGAAAGTGATCTTGAAAGCAATGGGGAAAAACGATATTTTTTGATTGCTTTAGATGATGATAAAATTATTGGTTCAATCGAATACGGTCCATCAAGCGAGCTGATATGCAATTGTACAAAAAATGCTTTAAATAAGCTAATTGAGGTAGGTACAGTATTTGTTCATCCTGACTACCAGAGGAATGGGGTAGGTAATTTGCTATTGAAGACAATGTATTTTACTTTGAAGCATAGTGGCATAGAAGAATTTTGTTTAGATAGTGGATATATTCGTGCACAAAAAATCTGGAAAAAGAAATTTGGTGATCCTGATTATTTGTTAAAGGATTATTGGGATGAAGGGTATGATCATTTGGTTTGGAGAATCAAAGTCAATGATTTATTAAAATAGGATATTTTGCACTCGTTCGCTGTATGCTTTTATTCAATTAGACAGCATAAATGATCTTCCACAATCAAACGTCTTTGTTATAGAGAGCGTTCAAATTGCGTGTTTATAGCCTCAGAATTAAAGTGAAAAAGTTACCCTTAAATAACTAACAGGTGCGTTAGTTCAAGGTCAGAGCTGTCTTTAAGGCAGCTTTTTCATTATGCAACTATCGGGGCATAATGGTTTAAGATAAGCAATTTATACTTTTGTCTGATTATATATATAATCTAAGGCTTAAGACTGAAATTAATTAAGACTCTAAGTGTATAGAAATAATAATCAACAAATGTTAAAATTTTCTAGTGCAGTTTATAGTTGGGAATCTTAGGGGCAACAATTATGAAAAAAGTTTGTATGATATTTATATTTACTTTTAGTATAACTATACTTTTATTTGGGTGTAGCAATGAAAAAAAGTTATGAAAGAAGACTTTGGGCTTGAGAAAATCCAAAAGATAGAAGTGTCGTCAGTAGAAAATCCAGAATTGATTTTAAATGTTATCGATAATTAAGATGGTGTAAATGAATTTGTTAATACACTTAAAGTCGATAAATGGAGTATTGTGGATATTCCTTCAAATGCAACAAAAGAGAAAATTTATAAGATGTCCCAAGAGAATACAGTTAAACTTGGAGAGTCTAACACAGATGAAAAGGAACTTAAACAAATAGCTACAATTACTACCTATAAAGACAGTCTGGAGTTAGTATAGTTTCATGAGTTTTGGAAACGAATTTTTTCGCGAAAAATAAGTAAAGTGTTTATATGGGTCATATTTTCCCTTGTCAAATAACCGTCACGGAAAAAGAGTATATGAGGCTGGTGAAGTAAGTAAGCGGGAGCGGGGGGAGTGGTTAAAAGTTATAGAACCCGGAATTGTAGTAAATAACTAGTCGGAAGACTTATGGAATTTGTACAAGTGTAGCAATAGTTATTTTAAATATTATTTTTTTAATCCAGTTATCTAGTATTCTCCTATATATGTCTTGTTAAAGGCCTATCTATCAAGGGGAAAAAGCCAACCGGACAAGTCTACTGACTTGTCCGGTTATAATAATGCTTTATTAATCTTGTTGAACAAAATAATGATTCTTCCGGTATACCATCGCTTCCATGGTTGCGATTAGTTCCTTTTCATTTAGGACTTCGATTTTGTACCATGCAAGTTTGTGATTTTTCTTTACTTCTTTTGCATTTGCAGTTAAGGTCTCACCACGTTTGCCAGCTGATATAAAGTTAACATTGGTTGTGACACCGACTGCTGTTTTGCCATATGAATTGCTCGCAGCTGCGAATGCGTAATCTGCAAGTGAAAAGATAATTGCCCCGTGAACTGTTCCGTGTGAATTGAGCATTCGATCGTCAGGGATTAATTCAGCTTCCGCTGTGCCGGGACCGAGTTTTGTCAGTTTCATACCGAGAAAAGAAGCAAATGGTTCGTCTATTAGCACTTGCTTAATTTGATCGTAATGTAATTCGTGAATACTCTGATCATCTAATTGAATGGTCATGGAAATTCTCCTTTCTTTAATGGTCTTTTGCTGAACTTATCCCAAATCCGGTGTTAGATTTGAACAGTACTTCCGGAAATTTATTTTCCTCGTCTTTTGTTCTAGACAACACTGTCCCTAAATATGCACCGATAAAACCAAGTGGCACAGTGAAAATGGTTGGGTTGCTCATTGAGAAGAGAGGATCTCCAGTGAAAATACCCATTCCTGGTTCTGGATTCCACACATTCGGGCTGAGCATAACTAATAAAAGTGAGCTGAGTAATCCGAATAACATCCCAGTGATTGCGCCAGTTGCATTAAATCGTTTCCAGTAAATTGTACAAAGGATAATCGGCAAGTTGGCACTTGCAGCGATTCCTAATGCAAGTACAGAAAGAAAAGCAACGTTCAACGATTGTGCAAACAAAGCAAGCACGATTGAAATAACAGCAACACTAACTGATGCAACACGGGCTACAAGAATTTGCTGCTTTTCAGTTATTTTCCCGTCTTTAATAATTTCTCCATAAATGTCATGTGCGAAAGCGGACGCAGACGTTAAAACAAGACCGGAGACAACCGCTAAAATAGTGGCAAATGCGACAGCTGAAACGAAAGCGAACAAAAATTCACCGCCCACGGTTAATGCGAGGAGTGGCGCCGCCATGTTTCCAGCGGAGTTTGCTTCAACAATGCGGTCAAATCCGACGAAAGAAGCAGCTCCGAATCCTAGAAAAATAGTCATGATGAAAAATATGCCTATAAACCATGTAGAGTATACTACCGATTTTCTTGCAGTAGCCGCGTCCTTTACTGTAAAGAAGCGGACGAGCAAATGTGGAAGGCCAGCTGCGCCTAAGACAAGCGACATATTAAACGAAATCATGTCAAGTCCATCAGTGTATTTATTGCCTGGATTTAAAAAATTATTACCAAGAGGTGTTGCTGTTTGAACATGGTGGAACATTTCAGAGATGTTAAAATTGAAGCGGGAAAAAACAATAAAGGTCAGCACGGCGGAACCGCACAGTAAAAGAACAGCTTTGGTGATTTGCACCCAGCTTGTCGCTCTCATCCCACCGAAAATTACGTAAATTGTCATTAATACACCGACGAGAAGAACGGACAGCCCGTAATCGATGCCGAGCAACAGTTTAATTAATCCGCCAGCACCAACTAGTTGTGCAATCATGTAAAAGATTGAAATGACAAGTGTGTTCGCGGCAGCTATCCCACGTACTTTTTTTGATTTGAAACGCGCTGAAATCATGTCTGCAAGCGTATATTTTCCTAAGTTACGCAGTGGTTCTGAAACAAGATATAATAAGACAAGAAATGCAACAAGGTTCCCGATGCTCATATAAAAGCCATCAAAACCTATTAGTGCGATTGCTCCTGTAATTCCTAGGAAAGAGGCAGCTGACATAAAGTCACCGGCCACGGCTAATCCATTTTGCCAGGCGGTCAATCCCCCACCTGCTGTATAAAAATCGCTTGCGTTTTTCGTCTTTTTAGAAGAATAATATGTTATTGTAAGCGTTAACAAAATGATTCCTAAAAAAAGCGTAAGAGATAAAGTACTCATTCGCCAAGCTCCTCCCGATATTTAGTCAAAATATTTTTGGCCATCTTGTCGTACTTCGCTGATTTCTTAATATAGACAATTCCTCCGATCCATACGACAGCAAATTGGAGAAGTGCGTACACCCATGCCCATGTAATATTGAAAAAAGCTTCACCCTTTAATACATCTGTATAAGCAGCTAAAACAGGCAGGACAAAATAAAATGCAAGAAAGAATAGAGTGACTGGTACAATGAATGCTTTTTTCTTTTGAAGTAAATCTTTGAAATCTTCTGTTTCAATTAATTTACGATACTGAACCTCTCTGTCATGGCCTTTGATTAAATGATCTGTTTTTACTGGTGATTCCATAATGATCCCTCCTTGAAATTGTAATACGATTTCAAAACGTTTGTATCGAAAAATGATATATATCATAGTAAAAGTATCATAGTCAGAAAGTTATGTAAATTTAAATTTAAATATTTGTTAATTTTTCTATTTTTGTTAATTTCAAAGAAAACATTATTGACAACGTAGAAATGGCGTATTAATCTTAAAAATGAAACATAACAATAATTAATATTCCGTTTTAATATCGTTATGAAAAAGGGGCCGGATGAAAAACGAGCAAATAAGGGGGACTGAAACAATGTACAATCCAGAAGTTGAAACAGCTATGCGTGCTGAAATGGAAAGATTACAAGTGACACGCCTTAAAAAAACGGTAAGCCATGTATATGAGAATGTACCTTATTACAGAGAGAAATTTGAAGAACTGGGTATTAATCCACAGGATATTCAACAGTTAAGTGATATAACAAAGCTTCCATTTACAAAAAAACAGGTTCTACGCGATCAATATCCGTTTGGTTTATTCGCGGTTCCGATGGAAGATGTAACACGTATTCATGGATCATCCGGAACAAGCGGGAAGCCGACAATTGTCGGATATACGAAAAATGATTTGGAGAACTGGGCAACTATCGTCGCGCGAGGTATTGTCGCTGCAGGAGGGCGAAAATCCGATATATTTCATAATGCATACGGGTATGGACTGTTTACAGGCGGACTTGGTCTTCACTATGGTGCAGAGCAGTTAGGCGTTGCAACGGTTCCTATTTCAGGAGGAAACACAGATCGTCAAATTACCATTATTAATGATTTTAAACCGCGAGGCATTTGTGGTACTCCCTCTTATATTTTGAATATTGCTGAAAAGATGGAAGAGATGGGGATTGACCCAGCTGATAATGGTCTTGAGTATGGGATTTTCGGAGCTGAGCCATGGTCAGAGGAAATGAGAGCTACTCTGGAAAAGAAACTGAACTTGAAAGCGGTCGATATTTACGGTCTAAGTGAAATCATGGGGCCGGGTGTTGCTATTGAATGTCATGAAGCGCAGGATGGACTTCATATCGCAGAAGATCATTTCCTTGTAGAAGTAATCAATCCGGACACGCTTGAACCTGTAGAGGATGGAGAAGATGGAGAACTTGTTTTTACTAGCTTAACAAAGGAAGCGCTACCAATTATTCGATATCGTACAGGTGATATTGCTTCCATTACTCATGAAAAGTGTAGATGCGGACGTACGACAACAAGAATGTCCCGCGTTAAAGGCAGGACGGACGATATGATCATAGTAAGAGGGGTGAATGTATTCCCATCTGAAATTGAGCGTGTGCTGTTCCAAATGGAGGGGATTGTTCCTCATTATCAGATTCATCTTGTTAAGAAAGGTAATATGGATAGTGTTGAACTGCATATTGAAATTGAAAGCGGTTTCTATAGAGGTATAGATGGAGACTTAACACATGAAAATGTACAAAAATTAAAGAAGGCGATTCAGCATCATATGAAATCTACATGTCTTGTCACGATGGATATTGTGGTCAACATCCCAAAAAGCATTCCGCGTTCAGAGGGAAAAGCCATTCGTGTTGTTGATAAGCGGAAAGATGCTGTGATTAACGTAACTTGATGGAAAGGAAGATATTGGATGAATCAGCGAAGTAATGTAGTCGATGTCACGATTATTGGCGGAGGACCTGTGGGGCTTTTTACAGCATTTTATGGTGGCATGAGACAAATGTCTGTCAAAATCATAGAAAGTTTGCCACAGCTAGGAGGTCAGTTATCTGCGTTATATCCAGAAAAGTATATTTATGATGTTGCAGGATTTCCAAAAGTACGGGCACAGGAACTAGTTAATAATTTAAAAGAACAAATGAAAGCGTTTAAACAAGAGGTCTGCTTAGAGCAGGCGGTCGAAACAATCGAAAAGCAGGAAGATGGTATTTTTAAGCTGACAACAAATAAAGAAGTTCATTTTTCAAGAACAATCATAATTACTGCGGGAAATGGTGCATTTCAGCCGAGGAAACTAAAAATTAAAACAGAAGAAAAATTTGAGGGGAAAAACCTCCATTATTTCGTGGATAACCTAAATTCGTTTACGGAAAAGGATGTTGTGGTGTTTGGTGGCGGTGATTCAGCGGTTGATTGGGCCTTAATGCTAGAGCCTATCGCTAATAACGTAACTATTGCCCACCGACGTGATAAATTCCGAGCACATGAGCATAGCGTCGAAAATTTAACAAACTCTACCGTTCATGTTATGACTCCTTATGTCCCGGTTGAATTGCGTGGTTCTGAAGAGATTGAATATGTGGTACTTGAGAATGTGAATAATGGTCAAGAATCTATACAAAAGGTAGATGCAGTTGTGGTTAACTATGGTTTTATCTCATCCCTGGGACCGATTAAAGACTGGGGGCTTGAAATTGAAAAAAATGCAATTGTCGTTAACTCAAGAATGGAAACGAATATTCCTGGAATTTATGCTGCGGGTGATATTTGTACATACGATGGCAAAGTAAAGCTAATAGCAAGTGGTTTTGGTGAAGCTCCTACTGCAATCAGTAATGCAAAAGTATACGTTGATCCGTCCTCAAAAGTGCAGCCGCTTCATAGTACAAGTTTAATGGAAGAGAAGAAAGAACCTATAATTAAATAAGAATAAGGAGGAAGGCATCATGGCTAAATATACAATTGTGGATCAAGATACATGCATTGCATGCGGTGCATGTGGTGCAGCGGCACCAGAAATTTTTGATTACAATGATGAAGGAATCGCATTTGTTCTTCTGGATGAAAATGAAGGAACTGCAGAAGTTGCGGAAGATTTATATGATGATCTGGATGATGCAATGGAAGGCTGCCCGACAGATTCTATCAAAGTAGATTCGTCTCCATGTAAGGTTTTGGCTGAATAATAGGAAAATGGTTCAATCTCACCATTTTCCTATTATTTAGAAAAAGTGACGCATTAGTCTTGCTTTTAATATAACGATAAAATATAATAACGTTATATTAACGTTATATATATTATTGGATAAGAGGTGTTTAGATGAACGTTCTTTTAAATGATATGGCAGAACAAGAAAAGTTAGATCAATTTATTGCCAGAATCAAAGCAGGAGAAAAGATAGAAGCGGATGATTGGATGCCGGAAGATTACAGAGGCACACTCATTAAATTAATTTCAATGCATGGAATCAGTGAAATCATGGGGGCACTTCCAGAAAAAGAATGGGTACCTAAAGCCCCTACCTTGAATAGAAAACTTGGAATCATGGCAAAAGTGCAGGATGAAATGGGACATGGACAATTATTGCTTCGCGTTGCCGAGGATTTGTTAAAGCCGTATAACAAAAAAAGGGATGACTTGATGCAAGATTTGTTCAAAGGAGATTTAAAGTTTCATAATGTCTTCCATATGGAATCTAAATCTTGGGGAGATGCAGGGTTGATCGGCTGGCTGGTGGATGGAGCAGCTATTATTTCCCAAACGAACATGCTTGGTGCTTCATACGGTCCTTATGCTCGTGCTTTACAAAGGATTTGCGCGGAAGAAGTTTTTCATGCCCAGCATGGTGAAGCGATAATCATGGCTTTGGCAGAAGGAACGGAAGAACAAAGAAAAATGGTTCAAGACTCTATCGATTATTGGTGGGAATCACTTTTGCTCTTCTTTGGACCTCCTAGTAAGAATGAAGTTGGCTCTTCCAAACAAGATGTAACGATTAAGTACAGAATCAGAACAAGCACGAATGAAGAACTTCGCCAAGCCTTTTTTTCTAAATATGTGAAGCGAATCCTTTCACTTGGCTATACCATTCCTGATGAAACACTTCGATTTGATAAAGATACTGAAACGTGGATTTACCAACAACCCGATTGGGGAAAATTGAAGATAATAGCAAGGAATGAAGGTCCCCGTTCACAGCAGCGCTTAAATCTTAGAAGGATTTCTTATGAAAATAATAAATGGGTACGCGAAGCGTTAGCTCCAAAGGTCATCTAAGGGGGGAAGAGCAATATGGAAACTAGACAAAAAACTTACTTTGAAGAATTTGAAGTATTTAGCCGTAAAACTCAGACTTCACCAGTCCAATATCATTTTAGCCTGCTAGCCCCTAATGAGGATATCGCCATCATGATGGCACAAGAAAATTTCATGAGACGTGAAGCGGTTGATGATATCTGGGTTGTGAAAAGACAGAATATACGGAAAATGACGGTTGAAGAAAAGAAAACACTTCAACGTATAGATAATAAAGATTACAGGACAACTAAAGGTTATGGGTATCTAAAGAAAAAATGGCGGAAGTACGAGCAGGAAATGCTCGATGAAAAAGAGATAATGTCTTGGGCAGGAGGCGTGAAAAATGGAGAATAATTCATCATTGGATAACACCGCAATTAAGGAATTGTTGTTTCAATTGGCGGACGATGACTTTATCCATTCATATCGTGGATCAGAGTGGCTAGGACTCGCTCCACATATCGAAGAAGATGTAGCATCTTCCTCGATAGCCCAAGATACGATGGGTCATGCAGCCATATTCTATAAATTATTGGAAGAACTCGGTGAAGGGGATGCAGATCAGCTAGCCCACGATCGTCCCGCGAAAGAACGGCGTAATGCGATAATTTTAGAAGTGGTCAATGGTCCTGGAAACTATATGGAGGACCCGGATTATGATTGGGCTTTTGCAGTAGTACGAAATTATTTATATACCCAAGCTAAAGCGATTAAGATTCAATCCCTTCAGTCAAGTTCATATGAGCCGCTGGCTGAAGTAGCCCAAAAGGTACAGATGGAACTTTACTATCATTTGATGCACTGGAAAACATGGTTCATTCAATTGCTGGGTTCAGGTCACGAAGAAGCAGTTTCGCGAATGAAAGCAGCTATTGAGAAAACATTACAGGATTTTCAAGGAGTATTTTCACTTGGTCATTTTCGAGATGAAATGGTGAAGCAGGGTTTGATAGAAAGTGAAGCGGTTTTATTGAATAAGTGGATTCAGAAAGTTACCCCGGTTTTTGAAAGTGTAGGGTTGGCGCACTCTATTGAGGTCGGAATGGTCAAAGGCGATGGACGCAGTGGACACCATACAGAAGATTTGGAGAAAGCGTTAGAAACGTTAAGCGAAGTATACGCAAGCGATAAAGCAGCATCTTGGTGAAATATTAGAAAAAGGGGAGGGGTACCATGTCGACCGTACTGTTAAACACAGAAGAAATTTATAAACTACTGGAAGACGTTAAAGATCCCGAAATCGATACAGTCAGTATTCTGGATTTAGGGATGGTTGAGAATGTGACGGTTTCGGGACCGGACGTTTCAGTAAAAATGCTGCCAACTTTTCTAGGATGTCCAGCACTGTCCATCATCCAGAAAAATGTGGAGACAGCCATAAAACAGCTGACTGCCGTTAGAAATGTAAGTGTGGAATTTCTACGTTCCCCTTCCTGGACATCTGACCGGATTACGGAAAAGGGGAAAGCGGGATTAAAGGCTTTCGGGATCTCCCCTCCTCCTCGACAAATGAAAAAAGATGGATCATGGCATGTAGATTGCCCGTATTGTGAATCTACCTATGTCACGATGGAAAACATATTCGGCCCAACAGCTTGCCGTAGCATTTTATATTGCAAAGCATGTAAAAATCCGTTCGAAGCGATGAAACCTATGATAAAAACTATCTAAAAAAATGGAGGTTCATAAAATGGTAAAGTTAATTGCCCTATACAAACAGCCTGAAAATAAGGAAGCGTTTGATGAGCATTATTTCAATGTACACGGTCCAATCACGGAAAAAATCCCTGGTCTTCAAAAAATGGAAGTCACTAAAATAGTCGGAACCCCAATGGGCAAAGACTCTGAATATCACATTCTATGTGAAATGTATTATGAAGACCATGAAGCACTTCAACAAGGAATGCGTTCTCCTGAAGGAAAAGCATCAGGAAAAGACTTAATGGGCTTTGCTGGGAAACTTGTAACGATGATGATTGGTGAAGAAGTAAAATGAATGCGCTTCAATTTATTGAAACTTCAATTGAGGACGGAATTGGCTATATCTTTTTAAATCGCCCGAAGCAATTGAATGCATTGAATCGACAAATGGTCAGCGAAATAGTTTCTTCAATGGAAGCATTTGACCGTGATTCCGAAGTGAAGGTGATTTTGCTAACGGGCAATGGGAAAGCTTTCTCTGCTGGAGCTGATATTGACGAGATGGTGAATGACAATCCAATCAGTATGGAGTTAACAAACCAGTTTGCTGATTGGGACCGAATAGGTCTAGTTAAAAAGCCCGTAATTGGTGCGGTAAAAAGTTTTGTATTCGGCGGCGGTTTTGAACTTGCTTTATCCTGCGACTTTTTGATCGCCGCAAGTGACACACAGTTTTCCTTTCCTGAAGTTACTCTTGGAGTCATGCCGGGTGCAGGCGGAACGCAAAGACTGACGAAATTGGTAGGCAAGACGAAGGCACTTGAATGGATATTGACTGCCGAAAGGATTAATGCAAAGACAGCTTTACAATATGGCTTTATTAATAAAATTGTTGCACCAGAATTGTTAATGGAGGAAACGGTTGATTTTGCTAGAAAAATCGCCGAACAGCCACCGTTAGCTGTCAGGATGATTAAAGAATCCGTCAATAAAGCCGTTGATTATTCCCTATATGAGGGAATGCAATATGAACGGAAGAACTTCTATATCCTTTTTGCTTCAGAAGACCAAAAAGAAGGAATGAAGGCATTTGTTGAAAAAAGAAAGCCTAATTTTAAAGGCGGATAAGGAGTGCTCTATGTACGAAACAATCACTTATAAGGTTGAAAACGGAGTGGCCTGGCTTACTTTAAACCGTCCTGATAAACTTAATGCTTTTACATCTCAAATGAATAGGGAAATACAAAAAGCGATCAAAGCATCGGCGAGCTCTGAAGAAGTTCGTACCATTATCATTACTGGGGAAGGCAGGGCCTTTTGTTCAGGCCAAGATTTATCTGAAGTGGATGAAGGTGTGAATTTAGGGCAAATGCTCCGTGAAGATTACGGTCCGATGATGCAGCAAATAGCAAGCTGTGAAAAACCAATTATTGCAGCAGTAAATGGAGTGGCTGCAGGGGCAGGCTTCAGTCTGGCGCTGGCATGTGATTTCCGTCTAGTTTCTGAGAAAGCCAGTTTTTTAAATGCTTTTGTCAATATCGGTTTGATTCCAGATTCAGGAAATCTATATTACCTTTCGCGAATTGTTGGTCATGCAAAAGCATTGGAATTATCCGTATTTGGAGAAAAGGTGCCTGCTGCTGAGGCGAAAAACATGGGTCTAGCTACAAAAGTAATCAATGTGGAAGAATGGAACGAGCAAGTGAAAGCCTTTGCAGAAAACATCGCAAGCAAACCTACGAAAGCAATTGGATTAATCAAAAGATACTTAGAGGCATCTTATCACCTTTCGTTGGAAGAATATTTAAAAGAAGAAGCAGAAGGTCAGAGAATTGCTGGCTTAACGATAGATTATTCTGAGGGTGTAACAGCCTTTACAGAGAAAAGAAAAGCTCAATTTATTGGGAAATAATATGAAAAAGGGAGTGGGATTACATGGTTAAAGTTCAAGAAACAGTATTTGAAAAAGCAGAAACGAAGCGTGATTATTACCACCTAATTATTAACGGCGAAAGAGTGGAAAGTTCTAACGGATCTACTATTGATGCCATTAATCCTGCGACTGGCGAAGTCATTGCCAAGGTTGCAAAGGCTACTAAGGAAGATGCAGAAAAAGCAGTACAAGCTGCACGTGAAGCATTTGATAATGGTAAATGGAAAAAAACACCGATCAATAAGCGGTCTCGTGTATTAAACAAAATTGCGGCTATTATGCGTTCACGCTTCAATGAATTAGTAGAATTAGAGGTTTTGAACAGTGGGAAATCCATTTCTGCAGCGCAAGGTCAAGTTATGCAGGCGATAGAAGACTTCGAGTTTTATGCGGGAGCTTTAGTTGGACATCGTGGATCAGTCAATAATGTTCCAGGTCAATTCCATAACTATACGGAAAAAGAACCTGTGGGAGTATGTGCGCAAATCATTCCTTGGAACTATCCATTGATGATGGCAGCTTGGAAAATTGCACCGGCCATTGCAGTGGGCTGTTCTGTCATTGTTAAGCCGGCATCTTTAACTCCGCTTACTGCCATTGTATTAGGGGAAATTTGTATGGAAGCAGGCGTTCCTTCTGGGGTAGTCAATATCATTCCTGGTCCTGGATCTGACGTAGGGAATTATCTTGTTGAACATCCGAAAGTGAATAAAGTAGCCTTCACAGGATCTACGCCAATCGGAAGAGATCTTATGGGCAAAGCCTCGCAGACATTAAAAAGGGTAACATTGGAGCTTGGCGGAAAATCTCCTAATATTGTCTTTGAAGACGCTGACATTGAAGCAGCTATTGATGGGTCTCTATATGGTATTTTCTACAATACAGGTCAATCTTGTGAGGCGAGATCACGTTTATACGTACATGAAGATATTTACGATGAGTTTGTCACTAGATTCGTAGAAAAAACGAAAAAACTGAAATTAGGCAATCCATTAGATAAAGAAACACATGTAGGTGCAGTCATTGATCAAGGACAATTGGATGTTATCGAAAAATATGTTCAATCTGCTATTGCTGATGGAGCAGAAATCCTAGTGGGTGGAAAACAAGCTGTTATTGAAGGATTTGAAAGTGGTTATTGGTATGAGCCGACAGTCATTGCGAATGTTAATCATGACATGGATGTCGTTAAAGAAGAAATATTTGGTCCAGTTGTCGTTATCATGAAGTTCAAAGATGAAAAAGAAGCCATTAGACTAGCGAATGATACGGAATTTGGTTTGGGTTCTGCCCTTTGGACAAAGGATGGAGGCCGCGCAACTCGTGTGGCAAATCAAATCGAAGCAGGGATTGTCATGGTCAACTGTCCATTCTCAGCTTTTCCTGGAACACCTTTTGGCGGCTATAAACAATCAGGATTCGGCAGGGAACTTTGTATTGAGACATTGGATCTTTATACAGAAACAAAAAGCATCATTTCCTATCATGGGAGCCGTCCATTAAATCCTTTTGGTATTAAATAAAAACATTGAATAGGAAGCTGGCTGAATAATCTGTCAGAAAAGTAATTCAGGTATAGTTGAATGCTGATCTGATTTATTGCAGCCAGCTTTATCTATTTAAAAGGAGAATGATCGAATGATTAGAAATATAGTGGTTGTAGGTTCTGGAGTTATGGGCAGAGGTATAGCCTATGTAGGGGCAACGGGCGGCTTTGACGTAATATTGGTAGATGTGAATCCAGATGCATTGGAAAGTGCGAAAAAAGAGATTGAAACTATTTTTGAAAAAGGGGTTCGCTACAACAAAATCACCCAAGAAGAAGCAAACGCAGCAAAAAGCCGATTTTTATATTCTTCCAATTTAAAAGAAGCAGCTGCAAAAGCTGATCTAATTATAGAAGCAGTTCCAGAACGGACAGAAATTAAGAAATCCGTTTTTGAAACAATCGAAGAACATGCACAAGAAAACTGCTATTTTGCTACTAATACTTCCACTATGAGCCCGACTGAAATTGGTTCTTATGGAAAGCGTCCTGAAAAAACGATCGCGATGCATTTTTTCAATCCTGTACAAAAAATGCCATTAGTAGAAATTGTTCGTGGCCTTGAAACCAGTGATGAAACGGCAGCGGTAATAAAAGAGGTTGCTGAGAAAATGGGAAAAGAGACAGTGGTCATTAACGAATTCCCTGGTTTTGTAACAAGCAGAATTAGCTGCCTGGTTGGAAATGAAGCTTTCTATATGCTTCAAGAAGGATTAGGTACACCTGAAGAAATCGATAAGGCAATAAAACTTGGACTGAATTATCCAATGGGACCATTTGAACTTGGGGATTTAGTGGGACTGGATGCCCGTTTAAATAATTTAAGATATTTACATAGTAAACTTGGTGAGAAATATCGACCGGCACCGCTTCTTGAACAGTATGTAAAAGCAGGCCGGCTCGGTCGCAAGTCTGGTAAGGGTGTATACGACTATACTAAAAATGAAGAGCCGGTGGGAAAATGAGAGAAGTTGTGATTGTAGATGCTGTGAGAACACCTATTGGGAGATATAAAGGGGCTTTAAAAAGCGTACGTCCGGATGATCTTGGTGCAATTGTAATAAAGGCGCTAACAGAACGAAATCCTGGTCTGCCGCCGGAACAAATTGAAGATGTCATTTTCGGAAATGCAAATCAGGCAGGAGAGGACAACCGTGATGTGGCGAGAATGTCTGCACTTTTAGCAGGTCTTCCAGTGAACGTAGCAGGAACAACCATTAATCGTTTGTGCGGCTCCGGACTTGATGCAGT
Organism: Peribacillus sp. NPDC096540; assembly: GCF_050278525.1. Classification (NCBI taxonomy): domain Bacteria; kingdom Bacillati; phylum Bacillota; class Bacilli; order Caryophanales; family Bacillaceae; genus Peribacillus; species Peribacillus sp. NPDC096540. The sequence goes on from NZ_JBNNTG010000024.1 coordinate 19,601, forward strand.
TATGTATGCTGCACGCTCGATAGCTGTCGGGGAAGGGGATATTTACGTAGCAGGCGGGACTGAGAGCATGACTAGGGCGCCGTATGTCATGGCCAAACCTGAGAGTGATTTCCCCCGTGGGTCGATGGAGCTTCAAGATACAACAATCGGCTGGCGTTTTACGAATAAAAAGCTTGAAGAAATGTATGGAGCAGATTCCATGCCGCAAACAGCAGAAAATGTAGCCCAGCGTTTTAAGGTTTCAAGGAAGGATCAAGATCAATTCGCGTTTCAAAGTCAGCAAAGAGCGAAAAAGGCAGTGGAAAATGAGCGTTTTGTTAATGAAATTGTACCTGTTCGTTATACGGATCGGAAAGGGAATGAGGTCATCGTCGATAAAGATGAACATCCGCGTCCAGACACGACAATTGAAAAGCTAGAAAAACTCAAACCAATTTTTAAAGATGGTACTGTAACGGCTGGGAATGCTTCAGGTGTAAATGATGGAGCTTCAGCGTTACTATTAATGAGTGCAGAAAAAGCGAGGGAACTTGGGTTAAAACCTCTGGCTAAATATATTGTAGGGGCAGTAGCGGGCTTAGAGCCATCGGTTATGGGCCTCGGTCCTATCCATGCAACAAAAAAAGCGTTGGATAGAGCTAATTTATCTATTGAAGACATCGGGCTAGTTGAATTAAACGAAGCCTTCGCTTCTCAATCTGTTGAATGTATTCGCCAATTAAAGTTGAATCAGGAAATAGTGAATGTAAACGGAGGAGCGATAGCGTTTGGTCATCCACTTGGAGCGAGCGGTGCGCGTATATTAACAACACTGGTACACGAGATGAAAAAGAGAAATGTCCGGTTTGGTCTTGCCACGATGTGTGTCGGTGTAGGTCAGGGTATATCCGCTATTATAGAAAATATTGAGAATGATTAATAGTAAGCCCTTATTAGCTAGTCTACATAAGGGCTAATTTAAATAAAGGGGGAGAGTACGTATGTCTAATGTTATTTATAAAGTGGAAAATCATACCGGCTATATTACAGTGAATCGTCCAGACGTATTGAATTGTTTTGACTATGAGACCCTTTTTGAGTTGCAGAAAGTCATAAATGCGGTGTATACAGACGGGGATATCCGCGTTGTTATTTTCACAGGTGCAGGAGACAAAGCATTTAGCGCAGGGGCAGATTTAAAAGAAAGAAAGACTTTAAATGAAGCAGAAGTACGAAGAAACGTTAAAGCAATTCGCGATGTATTTAATAGTATCGCAGGTCTTCCTCAGCCAACTATAGCTGCAGTAAATGGATATGCACTGGGGGGGGGATTTGAATGGCTGCTGTCGTGTGACTTTGCAATAGCAGCTGAAGGTGTTTCCTTGGGTCTTACTGAAACAAGTTGGGCAATTATCCCTGGGGCAGGCGGTACACAGCGTTTGCCGAGATTAATTGGTGAAATGAAAGCGAAAGAATTGATCTTTACTGCTAAAAAATTGTCAGCAGAAGAGGCGTATGAATTAGGAATTCTTTTGAAAGTTGTTCCGCGTGACCTCCTGATATCTGTTTGTGAAGAATTGGCAGCAGATATTATGAAAAATGGGCCGATCGCAGTTAAACAAGCAAAGTATGCTATCACTCAAGGGATGAATACAGACTTACAAACAGGGATGGCCATCGAGGGAAAAGCATATGAATTAACGATTCCAACTGAAGACAGATTGGAAGCGCTCCAAGCATTTAGCGAACGGAGAAAGACACAATTTACAGGTAAATAATATTGCGGTTTCATTTTAAAAAGATATAATAATAATTACGTGTTCCGTGTGAAATCGGTAACAATGTTTAATGGATGAGGTGAGAAAAATAGGTACAAATACACAATCCATGATTTTTACGATTTACGGAGACTATATCCGTAATTATGGAAGTAAAATCTGGATAGGTAGTTTAATTCGTTTATTAAAGGAATTCGGTCATAATGAGCAGGGTGTACGTGTAGCCGTTTCTAGAATGGTAAAGCAAGGGTGGATTCAGTCCGAAAAGCAAGGAAATAAAAGCTATTACTTTTTGACTGATCGCGGCGTGAAGAGAATGGAAGAAGCGGCCAATCGTATTTATAAGATGAAACCAAATGAATGGGACGGTAAATGGCGTATTTTAATGTACACGATACCTGAAGATAAACGGCAATTACGCGATGATCTTCGTAAGGAATTATTATGGAGCGGATTCGGCAGTTTTTCTAACGGTTGCTGGATTTCACCAAATAATTTGGAGAAAGAAATAAATCTTTTAATTGAGAAATATGACATCAGTGAATATGTGGATTTTTTTATTTCAGAATATAAGGGTCCCCAGGAAAATCAATCGCTTGTCGAGAAAAGTTGGGCATTAGCTGAGATTGAAAGTAAATACGAAGATTTCATTGAGAAGTACAGTAAACAATTCATCGTTCATCAAAGCATCATTAGCAGAGGAGAAATGTCAGATGCGGATTGCTTTGTAGAACGAACAAATTTAGTTCATGAGTATCGTAAGTTTTTATTTATCGATCCGGGTCTTCCTAAAGAACTTTTGCCTTCAAAGTGGAACGGTAATCATGCAGCATTATTATTTAGTCAGTACTATCAAGTTTTGGCTGAACCAGCAAGCCGTTTCTTTGAAAGTGTATTTCAGGAAAACAATGATTTATGTAGGAAAGATGAAACCTATGATGCAAAGGACCATCCTCTTATTATTAAGTAAAAAAGAGCTGCAGAAAGTCGCTAATGACAACTTACTGCAGCTCTTTTTAAAGTAAATGGAGAAATCTCAGAGAATGTGGCACCCCATACAATTAATCAAGAATTTCTTTAAAATCCTTTCCTTTTTGTACATATGTATCAATGGAAAGTTGAATTAATTGAAGATCTTTATCATTCAATTTGCGAACCACTTTCCCTGGAGAACCGATAACGAGTGAACGTGGAGGTATACTTTTACCAGCGGCAATTAATGTATTTGCCCCAATAATACATTCTTCGCCTATTTCGACGTTATCCAAAATTGTAGATCCCATACCGATAATTGAACGTCTGCCCACTTTACAGCCATGTAGAATAACGTTGTGACCGACTGTTACTTCATCTTCAATAACAACAGGACAACCTTCAAATAAATGAATGGTGGAGTTATCTTGTATACTGCACTTTTCACCTATGGTAATTGAATCTTCATCGCCACGTAGTACAGAGTTAAACCAAATAGTAGATTCTTTCCCAATCGTAATATCACCAATTAAATGAGCGCCAGGCGCTACAAAAACAGTTTCGTCAAAAGAGGGCTTTTTATTGTTGTATGGAATAATCATATTATCGCTCCTTGTGAAAAGTCAGAATTGTTTTTCTATTGAATATAGTATAACATTAAATAGATAGGGAGGGTTAAAAGTGAAACGTATTTGTGAGTTTTTTTCTATAAAATATCCAATTATACAAGGCGGTATGGGGAATATAAGCAACGCAAGTCTTGCGGCTGCTGTATCTAATGCTGGGGGTCTAGGTACAATAGGGTGTGGGACCATGAACCCTGAACAGGTAGAAGCTATTATTCTTGCAACAAAAGAAAAAACCAATAACACTTTTGCGTTGAACATCCCGATAAATGTTAGTCCATATACAGATGAGTTAATCAATCTTGTCTTTAAGCATGATATTCCTATAGTGTCTTTATCTGCAGGAAATCCTGCTCCTTTCATTCCACTTTTACATAAAAAGAATATTAAAGTGATTGCTATAGTTGCGTCTGTCAAACATGCTCAAAAAGCGCAAGTTGCAGGTGCGGATGTATTAGTTGCGGAAGGGTTTGAAGCTGCCGGAATTAATTCTAATCTAGAATTAACAACCTTTACCCTTATCCCACAAATTAGCAAGAATGTTACGGTACCGGTTTTGGCTGCAGGAGGAATTGGCAATGGACAGGGGTTAGCAGCTGCATTAATGCTCGGAGCTTCAGGAGTCCAGTTAGGAACCAGGTTAATTGCTACAAAGGAAGCACCGTTTCATCCGTCATATAAACAAAAACTACTCGAAGCATTCGATAATGATACGTGTATATTGGGTCGATCCGTTGGTCAGGTTAGAAGAGTATTGAAGGACCCGTACACAGTGAAAGTTTTAGAATTGGAAAAAAAAGGTCTGTTACCTGTGGATTATCGTGAAATGACATCAGAGGAACATCATATTAATGGTGCAATAAACGGAGATGTTAAAAATGGTTTTATGAACAGCGGACAGGTGGCCGGATTGATTGATGATATTCCAACGGTTAAGGAATTACTTGATGGGATGATGAATGATGCGAAAAAACAAATGGAAGACAGGTTGAATAGTCTTTCCATGACCTTTACCCAAATGTAAAGCCATAGAAATCTATCAGATGGATACCCACCTTGCTAGTGGTTTATGTCTCGAGTAATGAGAAGTAAAGGAGAGAAGATTCCTATGAACGAAGTATTGATATCACAGAGGAGAATCAGTCACCTTATCTAAGGGAATCGAGACTTTCATGGGTTCTTTGCATATGGGATTTGAATATCAATTGTAAACTTTTATCTTATTTAGGGATGTTACTGGCGTTGTATTAAGACATGGAAACAAAAGTGAATCAATAAAAAAGAAGGCGCCTCAGACTGTAGACAAACTCGATAGTAATGGAGATTGTCTACAGTTCTTTTGAGGGGGTGTAAAATTTGAACGTTACTTTCCACTTCAGGCACTCGCTTTCCGCGGGCGGTCCGGGAGCCTCCTCGGCGCTTTTGCGCCTGCGGGTTCTCCCTTGGACGCGCTTTTCCCGCAGGAGTCTCACACCTTCCGTTCCAATCCACTTTGTTTTAAACAATTGGATATAAGCTTTTGCCTACAGTCTTTTTTGTTTTAAAAAGAAGTATTAAAACTTGAGGTGATAAGGATGCTTTCTAAACATGATTCTATTCAGCAAGATCAACTTGAAATGATTACTTTAGAAATCACCTGCGTCATCATCAAGATGTAAAACCTATCTATGCGAAACGCAAGGAAACGATTGAGCGTGTATTCGCAGATGCAAAAGAAAAGCATGGCATGCGTTGGACTACTTTAAGGGGACTTAGTCGATGCAGGCGATGCTCACTTTCGCTGCCATGAATTTAAAGAAGATGGTCAATTGGACAGGGCAAGGTCCAAAATGGCCTAACATAGTGGGCTCGTAGAGACCCAATGCCTTAATATTGAGCAAAATTCAAAGGAAATTTCAAAAAGGGTTCGGAATGTTTTAATTCCGAACCCCTTTTGTCTACAAACTGAAGGCGCCGTTAGCAGGCGCCTTTTTATTATTTATTATTAAAATCCACCGAATCCCAACTGCAGCCAATGATGATTAACAGGATAAATAATACAATCAGTAATGCAAATCCGTTATCGAAACCGTCACCACCGTCACAACAATCATGTCCATGCCACCCATTTAAGTTCCTCCTCATACATATTATGAATTACATCCCTAGTAAAACATCTTTACTGGGAATACTTCATATTATGTATTCTAGGCCGAAGTGTTTGCTTATTCATTAAAAATGGGCTTTGGCATATGAGGGGAATAAGCCCGAATATTTTTTTGATTGTTTTTAAAATGCTATAATATACCATGTGGATTTTTAGAGAAGGGAGCTGAACTTAGTCATGAAAGTTGCCATTATAACGGATGTACATGGTAATGCTTCAGCGTTAAAAGCCGTTCTTAGGGTTATTGATGAAAGGGCTGATATTGATCATATCTATTGCTTAGGAGATATGGTTGGGATAGGTCCTGATACAAATGAAGTCCTGGATCTTTTATTTTCAAGAAATGATTTATCAATGATAACTGGAAATCATGATGAAGCAGTCCTGGCCATCATTAAAGGGGAACCACATCCAGAGGGTCACATTCATGTCAAAGAGCATCATGAATGGATAGCGGAAAGAATGAATCAAACTTTTATATCCAAACTGGAAAAATTGCCTCGCACCATACAACATATGATTAACAATTACTCCTTTTTCTTTACTCATTATCATATGGAACCGAAGAAACTAGATGAACACATAAGTCAAAATCCTTTTAGTAAAATCGTTGAACCGAATCTAAATAACTTAGAAAGACTATTTAAGAATCAGTTTCACCATTTAATTGGATTTGGACATCATCATCCCATACATCATTTTAGAAATGACCAAACTATATACTTAAACCCAGGTTCACTCGGATGTAATAGTGAACCAGTAGCACCTTATGCCATTGTTTCGATTGAAGACAGAGGTATTCAGGTGAATCTTGAAAAAGTCACATATGATAACACATTGTTTTTATTATCGTATAAGAACTTACAAGTTCCTGAGCATGAATTCATTATACGTGCTTTCCATGGGAATCAGAGGGTTTAGGACGGTTTAAACATTATAAAAAATGGGGAAATATTCAGCATAAAGGTACATGCCTGGGGATACGATAATAGGCAAAACATGATTCTTTTGGAGGTAAGACTATGAAAGAAAAAGAACAAGATATAAATCTTCAGGGACACGAAGAGATAGATCAGCACAGTCTTGTCTGTAATAATGAATTGTTTAATAAGGACTTGCGCGCCATTGTAGATGATACAATGCAAGAGGAAGGATAGGGAGCGGGAACACGCTGCAGGAATTTTAGTCTGCAGCGTTTATTTTTAGCTTTATAATGGCGAAGGCCAACCGCATTAATCTCTCGGATTTTTCTACATGCACTAGTTCCACAATTTTTACAGCAGAAAATGCGAAAGTGAATCATTTGAAACCATTCTGAATTTATCCCATACTATATATAAGCTTTAAATCCGAGAGGAGGCATAGCATGGGACATCAGCATGATCACGCTCATGATGGGCATGGACATCATCATCATCATCATTCTGAAAATAAAAAAGCTTTGTTGGCATCTTTTCTACTGATTTCCACATTTATGGTCGTTGAAGTAATTGGAGGATTTATGACAAATAGTCTGGCTTTATTGTCAGATGCAGGTCATATGCTAAGTGATGCGGCCGCACTCGGCCTAAGCTATACAGCGATAAAATTAGGTGAAAAAAAAGCAACCCAGACTAAATCTTATGGATATAAGCGATTTGAAATCATCGCTGCATGTTTGAATGGATTGACCTTGATTGTTATATCTGTATTTATTTTTTTCGAGGCGATTAGAAGGTTTGTGAATCCCCCTGAGGTGCAAAGTCTAGGTATGCTAATGATTTCAATCATTGGCTTACTGGTGAATATCATTGCAGCATGGATTTTAATGAGCGGAGATAAAGACGATAACTTGAATGTACGGAGTGCCTTTTTACATGTAATTGGTGATATGCTTGGTTCAGTGGGTGCAATTGCGGCCGCACTCTTGATTTATTTCTTCGATTGGGGAATCGCGGACCCGATTGCAAGTGTTGTTGTAGCGATTTTAATTATTATTAGCGGCTCTAGAGTAGTGAGGGATTCTTTTCATATCTTGATGGAGGGGACACCAGACCAAGTAGATATGAAAGAAGTGAAAACTTCATTGAAAGAATTGCCGAATGTGTCCGATATCCATGATCTCCATATCTGGACGATTACATCTGGTTTTTTGACGATGAGCTGTCATATTGTTATTGATGAAAACGGCAATCACGATACAGTTTTAGCAGAAGCGCAAAAGCTTCTTCATGATCAATTTGGTATTGAACACAGTACAATTCAAGTGGAAAGACAGGAAGTGGGCTGTCCAAATCCCCACGAGACATGTAATTGAAAAGAGGTTGGCTCAAGTGTCAGAGCCAGCCTCTTTAAGGTGTTAGTAAAAGGGGAATCCTCAGAAAGTACAAGCAACAATTTTAATTGTCAGTGTTAGACTAGAGAGAAGGTTAAAAAAAGGAAGAGGAGCAGAGGTAATAGAAATATTATGTAGAAAAAGTATCCGCGAATTTTACTGCGAACATAATCCTGACACATTAAAAGGGTATGATGGAGAAAAAATGCCTTGCTGACTTGAATGGCTGGCGAATGCAAAATAATTCCACTATAATTCAGGAAGGAGGAATCCCTTAATGAAGAAAATTCTTGTCGTTGAAGATGAAATTGCCATTTCTATGGTATTGAAAGCATATTTAGAGCGTGAGGGTTTTGAGGTAATCCAAGTATATGATGGGCTTAAGGCTGTTCCTATTTTTGAAGAAACGAACCCAGACCTTGTGCTACTTGATGTAATGCTACCGGGTAAGGACGGTTGGGACATATTGAAGGAAATTCGGGAGAACGATATGTGCCCGGTTATCATGTTGACTGCGCTGAACGATGTTGATTACCGATTATCTGGATTTAAGTCAGGCGCAGATGATTATATTTCTAAACCTTTTGTTGCCGATGAAGTCGTGGCCAGGGTACATGCCGTTTTAAGAAGATCCTCGACGATTGTTGGTGAAGAAAATCATACACATCAGTTTGGTAGTTTATCCATTGATGATCAATCCTATATGGTGAAATTAAAAGGGGAAGAGATAAACTTGACGCCTCGTGATTTGTCGCTGCTCATTTTTTTCGCTAAGCATCCGAATCAGATTTTTACGAGAGAGCAGCTACTCGATCAAGTATGGGGCATGGATTATGATGGAAGTGACCGCGCCGTGGACCTGGCGATCAAACGAATAAGAAAGGCAATCGATTCATGGCCTTCTTGTGAAGGGGAAATTAAAACATTGCGTGGATTGGGGTATCAACTTAGTGTCTATGAAAACTAGAAAAAGAACCACTTTGCAGCGCTATTGGACGAAGAGATACGTATTGACCTTGATTTCGGGATTGGTATTATTATCCATTTTTTCATTGTGGTGGATGGAAAAAACCGCATTAGAATATAGGCTAAGCCTCCTTAAGTACTTAGCTGATGAAACATCTGACCGTGCGATTAAGGCAAATGGCCAGATTGTCGTTGGGCCTATCCTTTCGGAAATCGTTGAGGAAAGGGAAAAAATCCTTCACTTGAACCAGCAGCCGATTATCTATATCGTCGATCCCGATGGCAGCATCATTTATACGATGCCTCAATTATATATCGATGCAGATGAAAATAAGCTTCCTAACGTTATTATGAAAAATGCTGAATTAATTCAGAAGGTCAAAATTTCGGACAACAAAGTATATGTCGTCAAATCTCCCATTACGTTTAATGAAGAGACTAAGGGATGGGTAGTCATTGCCCAGGAAGAAGGGGCATTAAAAGAACTCAACCAGGACCATGGCTTGTTGGCAATCATGATTGGAGGCCTCCTCGTGCTGGGCACAGGAGTCATTTATCTACTTTCTAGACAGATTTCGAGGCCAATTCAAGACGTCGCTAACGCTGCCGTTCAGGTTCGTGAGGGCAACTATGACATCCATTTCAAAGAGGAAGAGGACATAAGGGAAGAAGAAATTTATGAACTAATAGAGTCATTTAAGGAAATGACCAATCGTTTAAAGGCCATGGAAAAATTAAGGGCGGAATTGCTTGCAGGTGTCACCCATGATTTGAAAACACCGGTTACCTCCATTAGCGGACTAATTCAAGCAGTTAAGGATGATGTTGTTACCGGAGAGCAAAGTAAGGAATTCTTGGATATTTCCTTAAAGGAAACACAACGCCTGCAAGGAATGATAGAGGATTTGCTCAATTATAATGCTATTTCAGCAGGTGCCTTTAAAATTCGTGTTCAAAAAGAAAATATCAATACATTCATCCAGGAAATCGCCTATCGTTGGCAGGTCACCCAAGATGATCAAGAGTTTAATCTGGACATAAAGGTTCCTGAAGAACCTATTTTCGGCCAAATTGATTCTTTGCGGATGCAGCAAATTGTCATTAACCTTTTAAATAATGCCAGGCATTCACTTGATGGCATAGGGAAAATAGAGATTAATCTTTACGAGAAGAAAGAAGACAATAGAATTTGTATTGATGTGCAGGACAGTGGCCGAGGAATTCCTGTACATGAACAACAGTATGTGTTCGAACCATTTTATCGAGGTGAAAACAAAAAGCTGAAGGTACGTGGTTTAGGTTTAGGACTGCCATTCAGTAAGATGCTTGCCAAAGCGCAAAAGGGAGATCTTGTGCTGAAAGAAAGTAATGAACAAGGGACGACGTTTACTATTAGTTTAGAGAAATCAGATCAGATATAGAAAAAAGGGTTGTCCGCTTTAATGGACAACCCTCTTATTATGCAACTGAATGTAGGATGGTGGTTTGATTAAGCCAGTTGGCTGATTGCACGCCATAATTGAATATGACGTACTTTTCTAGGAAGGAAACGTCCCATTTCTTCTTCGTTATAACCGGCATGCAAGTTCTTTTGGTCGAAAATGATTGGTCGGCGAAGTAAATCCGGGTTATCTTGAATAAGCTTACAAAGTTCATTAAGTGGTGTATTATTTATATCTATATTTAAGCTATTGAATTTTTTAGAACGAGTTGAGATGATTTCATCTGTACCGCCTTCTGTTTTACGTAAAATCTCTTTAATTTCTTCTATAGAAAGCGGTTGTGAATATAAATTACGTTCAGTATAGGAAATTTCGTTTTTCTTAAGCCAAGCTTTTGCTTTACGACATGCTAAACTGCTTGGAGTAGTATAAATTGTTACCATTTAAAATCGACTCCTTCAAAGTGCTAAAGTTTATGGAATGAAATTATTTTTGTTTTTGTGATACTCTTACTTTAACGTTTCTTTGTGTCAGCAATATGTCAAGAAAAATAAACTTAAAAGTTATTTTAATTCCTGTACATGAACAACAGTATGTGTTCGAACCGTTTTATCGAGGTGAAAACAAAAAGCTGAAGATACGTGGTTTAGGTTTAGGACTGCCATTCAGCAAGATGCTTGCCAAAGCGCAAAAGGGAGATCTTGTGCTGAAAGAAAGTAATGAACAAGGGATGACGTTTACAATTATTGTAGAGAAAGCAAATCAGATATAAAAAAAGGGTTGTCCGCTTTAATGGACAACCCTCTAATTATGCACCGATGTGGGATGGTTGATAATCCAGTTGGCTGATTGCGCGCCATAATTGAACATGACGTACATTTCTAGGAAGGAAGCGTCCCATTTCTTCTTCGTTATAACCGGCATGTAAATTCTTATGGTCAAAAATAATTGGTCGGCGAAGTAAATCCGGGTTATCTTGAATAAGCTTACAAAGATCATTTAATGGTGTATTATTTATATCGATATTTAAGCTACTGAATTTTTTAGAACGGGTTGAGATGATTTCATCTGTACCGCCTTCTGTTTTACGTAAAACCTCTTTAATTTCTTCTATAGAAAGCGGTTGTGAATATAGATTACGTTCATTGTAGGAAATTTCGTTTTTCTTAAGCCAAGCTTTTGCTTTACGACAGGCTAAACTGCTTGGAGTAGTATAAATTGTTACCATTTAAAATCGACTCCTTCAAAGTGTTAAAGTTTATGGAATGAAATTATTTTTGTTTTTGTGATACTCTTACTTTAACGTTTCTTTGTGTCAGCAATATGTCAAGAAAAATAAACTAAAAGTTATTTTGAAAAGAAAGGGAGAAAATGAAATGCAATCTGCCTTTAATAAAGAAAACACTGATAGTACGCTGCCATTTAATTTTGGTTCTTTAGTGAAGCAAAAGCAGCAAATTTTCAATATTACACCTGTTGATTTTTCTCCATTTAATTTCATAGTGAATGATTGGATCATATACGACTGCATTGATTTTATAGGCAATACAACCATAATGGCTTTACATAAGGATGAAGATAATAAGCCGATAGCAGCAAAGACAGTTGCGGGCAGCACACCAAAAATTGTTACAGCCGGGCAATATGTGATGGAAACGTTCGATTTAATGCAAGTAACGGACAAAGTCCAAGATACGCTGGTTTTTTCTAAGGATGTGTGGAAAGTATCATGACAGCAGATTTTTGGTCACCAGTCAGACTGTCGATCCAGGTAGCGGGACTCGCAGGTATCCTTGTTTTTATTTTAGGAATTTTCCTTGCACGAATAATGGCTAAAAAGGAATTCAGAGGAAAAATCATGTTGGAAACAGCATTTTTATTACCACTTGTTCTGCCTCCTTCTGTCGTCGGTTTTTTATTGATTGTAATTTTTGGGAAAAACGGAAAGCTGGGTGAATTCATTGAAAGGGTTTTTAATCAGCCCTTAATGTTCACATGGTGGGCAGCGGTTATTGCATCTACCGTTGTCGCTTTTCCACTTATGTACCAATCCGCTAAAACAGGTTTTGAAAGTATAGATGAAGAAATAGAGAATGCAGCAAGAGTTGATGGGGCAGGCGAGTGGAGGTTGTTTCTGCTAGTATCCCTTCCATTGGCGGTTAAATCAATCGTCACAGGTGCCATATTGAGTTCTGCACGTGCTTTGGGTGAATTCGGGGCTACGCTCATGTTTGCCGGAAATATTCCCGGAAAGACACAGACAATTCCTACCGCTATTTATATCGCCATGGACTCCGGGAATATGACATTAGCCTGGCTATGGGTCGGTGTAATCATTGCTATTTCATTCATCATGCTTTTTGTCGTGACGTACATTAAATGAATGATGATGTTTCTCATATAGGCTAATAAAAAAATGAGGTGCGGCTTCTACATCTTTTAAATGTGTGAAGCCGTTTTTCTCGTACAGTTTTCTTGCAGGGAGGTTCATTTTACCGGTTGAAACGGATAGTTTTTCCCAATTACAAGTAAATTGAAGATGATTCAGCAGTGTTTCTGCTATTCCTTGTCGAAAATAATCTGGATGGACGACAATTCGGCAAATCTCTATATGCATAATTTCTTTTGTATAGGATATTGCTCCAGCTAATGTATCGGCCTTGAAAAAGCCGATAAACGTTTCATTACAATTTATAAATTGGTCATATGTTTCTAATAATGGGGGAATGTCGGCAAATCCAATAATATCTGCTTCTATCTGATAGGCTTTTTTCTGAAGCATAAAAAGCTGTTGGCCATAATTTGAGTCTAGGACTTGAATTTTTTTTATCAAATAATCACATCCTTTAGTTACATTATAATAGATGATGACGAGGAAGATTATTGTTTCTAATCAGTCTATGTTATAATCGACAAACAATATGAACTAATGAAATGAGGAAGAAATTTGTTAACATTTGAAGAAAAATTGAGCATTATTGAAACTTTTCCTGAATTACAGAGGAAAGATGTTTCACTTGGCCGTGTGAATTTCCACTATCCGGAAAGTGTCCAAGAGAAAAAGATCGTCGTTCAGCACCTGCATCCAAATGGAAATGGATTCGTATACGCAGGTCATATGAGAAAGAAAGAAACTGACCGTAAAGGATTTATCAATATACGTGACTATACTGAAGAGGAATTAAAAGATTTGATTCAAAAAAGCATAGCTTATCTATCCGAACCTCCAGTTGAAATCGAAGAAGAAGAAAACGAGTTCGCTAGGTTGGAAGGAACATGGATCGGACTTGAAAAGCAGGAGCTTTCGCTTGTTAGAGAAGATCAACTCTGGAACGTATACTCTGGATCGAATTTGGAGGAGTGTTTCGAGAGCCCGATTGAGGCAGAGCGCTATTTACTGGACGAAGGTTTCCGTCAAAGTAAGAAGAGAAAAATGTAGAATTTTAGGATAATTTGTCGTTGGATTTACAGCGATAATCTTGTTTTTTTTTGATTTTCCATGATATAATATAAGTAATTATTTTTGTTCGGAATAAGTTTGATAGATGGATTTACCGTTATAGGATTCCTCTTGAAACATTATCCAGAACCAAAAATAGTAATAAAATGGATTTTTCCAAACACAGGAGGAACTATCATGGTACAAGGTAAAGTAAAATGGTTTAACGCAGAAAAAGGTTTCGGTTTCATCGAAGTTGAAGGCCAAGACGATGTATTCGTACATTTCTCAGCTATCCAAGGCGAAGGCTTCAAAACTCTTGAAGAAGGCCAAGAAGTTTCTTTCGAAATCGAGCAAGGCGCTCGTGGACCACAAGCAGCTAACGTTCAAAAATAATTGAACGCTTATAAAAAAAGACTCCGATTCTGGAGTCTTTTTATTTTTCCTCTGAAAAGAAAAAAACTAATATGATGCAGGGACTAAATGATTTTCATAATCAGGATTCTTTTTTTACTAATTAACGAATGAAAGGGATATGCATAATCGCATATCCCTTTCATTCAGTTCCTAAATAAAGAGGCGAACTTTTGAAGTCTTGGCAAGTCTGACTCTTGATACATTTGTTCGATTTTTAATGTCACCAATAACTGGCTCTTGGCAAATAGCATGTCCCGAAAATGATCGACCGCTCCGCAAAAATGATTGTAATTGGTTTCACCTGTCCCGAAGACGCCTGTCTTTAAATGAGAAATCGGTAATTGCTCTAGTTCTGCATAAAAGGCAGCTGTTTTGGCAGGAAGCTCTCCATTACCCCATGTATAAGTACCGATGATCAAAGCATCGTATTCTGGCAATATACTGGTATCAAATTCGCTAGTTCGAAAAAGTCCTGCTTCTGGCAAAAGGGAAGCGAGGGCTTCAGCAAGCGCTTTTGTATTGCCGCCAGCGGAATGATAGACAATTGCAACTTTATAGCTCATCGAACCCATTGCTAGCATTTACTTGACTGTATGTTCTTGATTTTTGTTCAAAGAAATCAGTTTTGGTGAGGCCTATGGATTCGTCGTCGAACGTTTTAATCCAGGGCATAGGGTTCTCACTATACTCTTGATACAAGTTTTCAAGTCCTAGCATACGCAGTCGTTTGTTGGCGATGTATTCGATGTACTCGTTGAATTCTTCCAAGTCGAGATCTGCTTTGGTTTGGATATCCTCAAGCATATACTCAGACCATTCTTTTTCAAGTTCAACTGCTTTTTCAATCGTTGTATAGATGAACTTTGTGTTTTCTTCATTATTTAACTCAGGGTATTCATACATCAAGATTTGTACGAGCATTCCAATGAAATCGAAGTGAACCATTTCATCTCGATGTATATAGGAAATCATCGTAGCAGAACCGGTCATTAAGTTTTGGCGCCCTAAGTTGTAATAGAAGGCGAATGCCAGGTAGAAATAAATACCTTCGAGGTTCGTGGAATGAATGAGTGCTTCAAATAAGTGTTGGGGATTGGGATCGTCCACAAACGTTTGATAGGCATCTACAATCGGTTGATTCCGCTTTATCACTTCCGGGTGTTCTTTAATGCGGTCGAAAAGCTGTTTTTGCTTTCCTACCGGAATCAAGGAAGCAAGGATATAGGAATAAGATTCATTATGAATAGATTCCTGCTGGGCCATGTTGGCCAGGATCGCTTTTGCTGCCGGGTCTTTGATATAACGAAGTATTTCCACTAAAGTGGGCGTTTGAAGGCTGTCCATTCCTGCAATCATAGTAAGGATATCAAGGAAAGCATCCTGGATATCTTCATCCAATTCGCCCCACTGCTTTTTATCCTGAATCATGTTCACGCTTGAAGGCTTCCAAAAGTTATTGATGAGCTGTGTATACGTATCATAGAATTTTTCATACTGAATATCGTTCCAAAGGAGAAAGCCTGAGGCTTCCCCTTTGAATACGCCTGTTGCTTTAGTTGGATGCGTAGGTTCGAGCATCCGAATTTTTTTGATATGATTGGACATTCGTTATAACTCCTTTAAAAATAGATTACTGATTTGATCGTTAACTTGAGCAGCTTTCGCAGACATTATCATATTCGGAAGAAGTGGAACGAACATAATATGTTGACTTCAATCCGCTTTCCCATGCTGTTAAATGGATATCCAATAGAACTTTAGCCTTGATTGTGTTGTGGACATACAGGTTAAAGCTGATAGCTTGGTCAATATGACGCTGACGGGCTGCATTTTGTCTGATGCTTTCCAGTTGGTCTAAGTTAAATCGTGTTTTTTTATAATATTCATACGTATTAGGCGTCAATCCAGGTGCTGTCACTTTGAATTTGAAGTTTTTCTTTTCTTCATAAAACTCAATTTCATATAAGGGATCGATTCCATCCGTGGAGTTACCGATTTTAGCCGTTGATGAATTAGGTGCAATGGCCATTAAATATCCGTTTCGGGTACCGTGTTGCTGCACATTTTCTTTTAAATCCATCCATTTTTCATCGGTATAGTCACGAAGTTCGAAATATTGGCCTGTATGCCAATCAGATCCTTCAAAGTATGGGTACGTTCCTTTTTCCTTAGCCAATTCATTGGACGCTTTGATAGTTAAGTAAGCAATTTTTTCGTATAAAGAATCAGCATATTGAACGGCCTCATCTGATTCCCAATATATATTCTGGGTGGCAAGTAAATGATGCCATCCAAATGTTCCTAAGCCAATAGCCCGGTAACGCTTGTTTGAGATGGATGCTTGCTTCACCGGAAGATTGTTCACATCAATTACGTTATCGAGCATGCGAATCTGAATCGGAATCAATCTTTCTAATACATCGCTACTTACCGCGCGAGGCAGATTAATGGAAGAAAGGTTACATACAACGAAATCGCCGCTTTTACGAACTACAACTACATCCCCATCTTCTGTTTCGTATTCATCCGTGATCGTTGAAGGGCTTAAGTTTTGAGCAATCTCTGTGCAAAGGTTGGAACAATAAATCATTCCTTTATGTTTATTAGGATTCTTACGGTTCATTTCATCACGATAGAACATATACGGTACGCCTTCTTCTAGCTGAGAAATCATAATGCTTTTCATGATGTCCATCGCGTTGATTTTTTCAAAGCTATAGCTAGGAAGTGTGCCATTTTCCGCAGCCTCAACAGCGAGAGCGTAATGATGTCTGAAGCTTCCTTCGCCTTTTTTCTCGTCATAAAAATCTTCGAGTGAGAATCCAAGGGTTTGCTTTACGGTATGTGGGTCGAAAAGATACCATTCTTTCCGATCGCGTACGGCTTCCATGAACAAATCAGGAATACATACACCTGTAAAAATATCATGAGCTTTCAACCGGTCATCACCGTTTTGTGTCTTCAAGTCAAGGAAACTCATGATATCTTTATGCCAAGCATCCAAATAAATCGCGATTGCCCCTTTACGCTGACCTAATTGATCTACGCTGACAGCTGTCTGGTTAAACAAACGGATCCAAGGGGTCGTGCCTGAACTGTTTCCAGAGAAACCACGGATATCTGAACCAAGTGAGCGGATTTTACCGACGTAAAGTCCTACACCACCGCCGAATTTAGATACTTTAGCGGCATCATAGTTCGATAGATAAATGCCATCAATAGAATCTTCAATCGCATCAATAAAGCATGAACTTAACTGGCCATGCGTTTTTCCTGCGTTTGATAGGGTAGGTGTCGCGACGGTCATGTACAGATTGGACATCGCCCAGTATGCCTCTTTCACAAGTTGTAGGCGATGTTCTGTTTTTTCCATTCTCATAATTTCCATAGCGATAATCATGAAGCGCTCCTGAGGCAGTTCGTAGACCTTGTCTTTTTTCGGACGGGCTAGGTAGCGGTCGTTTAATAGGTAGATGCCAATATAAGAAAATAGTTTATCTTTTTCCGGATCGATCTCTAAGCCCAATTCTTCTATTTCTTCTTTGGAGTAAGAGTTGAGTAGTTCGGGTTTATAAATCGGGTAGCGTTGTCCCTCTTGCAGTTGAGAGAGTTCTGCGATTAATTCATAGAACGGACCATAGCTCACACTCTCATAGCCCCGATTTGCTTGTGCATCCCTGTACATGGTATTCAAAAGTTCTGCTGCAGCAACAAACGTCCAATCTGGAGCATCTATGTCCACACTTTCGAGAGCAAGCTGGATCAGTTTTTTTGATGTTTGTTCTTCTGTTGATTCACTTTTACGATCTAGCCATTTTGTAAAACGCTTTTTGAATTTTTCCATATCAAGCTGGCCTTCGAATTCCTTGGATAACATCTCAAGCTGGATAGAACTTGTTTCTGTGTCATTTTTCTCTATAGTAGAGTTATATGTTTGAGTCATGAATAATCCTCCTTGTAAACTTCCGTTACATAAAAAAATCCGCCCAATAAATTGAGCGGATCAAACGATAGAATAAAAGAGCCATGAAAAAATAGCCGTTATACTATCGTTTCATCATCTCAATCCCCGAAGAATAAGAAACGTGAAAAATCCAGGCAGGTCTCCTGACTCATGATCATCCTACTTTGAGTTCTTCCCGTATAAAGAGCTATACAGTGGTTTTCTCATTTCGTCACATTTACAGTTGCGGGGACAGTTCCGGGTTTACACCGGATTCCCTTTTCAGCCATCACTGGCACCTTGGATTATATATAATTCTATATATAGTTATTTTTGTGGTTTTTAATATCAATATCTAGTATTTATGCTTATATTATCGTAAGCCATATGAGACGATAATTCAACTAATATATTTGAGAAAAACCAATCCTTATCTATTGACAAAGTGAGGGAAGAGGAAAAAAGATAGAAAGAATTAATAGAGAAATGGGAAATTCAAACACTGAATATAAGAGATTTTATGTTAAAATAAAGTGTATAGTAAAGGTGGATCTCCCTTATAGTAATGATAGAGGTTCCCGGAAAAATATTTATTAAAAGGAGAAATAATCTTGGAAAAAGTATTAGTTTTTGGACATAAAAACCCGGATACAGACACAATCTGTTCAGCTATCGCTTATGCGGATCTGAAAAAACAACTAGGTATCAACGCTGAACCTGTTCGTCTTGGTGAAGTGAATGGTGAAACACAATATGCATTAGACCAATTCAAATTCGAAGCTCCTCGTCTTGTAGAAAAAGTGGCAGGGGAAGCGGATGGTGTGATTTTAGTCGATCACAACGAACGTCAGCAAAGTGCTGAAGACATTGACCAAGTCCGAGTATTAGAAGTTATCGACCATCACCGTATCGCTAACTTTGAAACAAGTGATCCTTTATATTACCGCGCAGAACCAGTTGGCTGCACGGCAACTATTTTAAATAAAATCTATAAAGAAAACGGTATTGAAGTACCTAAAGCAATCGCAGGTCTAATGCTGTCTGCCATCATTTCCGATTCTTTATTGTTCAAATCTCCAACCTGCACAGAGCAAGACGTTGCAGCAGCAATGGAATTAGCGGAGATTGCCGGAGTCAATGCTGAAACATACGGCTTAGAAATGTTAAAAGCAGGCGCTGACCTTAGCGACAAAACAATTGCCCAGCTAATTACTCTTGATGCAAAAGAATTCTCTATGGGAACTGCGAAAGTGGAGATTGCTCAAGTCAATGCTGTGGATCCGAACGAAGTACTTGCAAAACAAGCTGAATTAGAAGCAGCTATTGAAGCGGTTATTGCTACGAAAGAATTAGATTTATTCTTATTCGTTGTAACGGATATTTTAACAAATGATTCTGTTGCCTTGGCTCTTGGGAAATCAACGGAAGCAGTTGAAAAAGCTTATAACGTTACATTGAGCAACAACATTGCCGTCTTAGAAGGCGTTGTATCACGTAAAAAACAAATCGTGCCGGTTTTAACGGACATATTCACTAAATAAAGATGTGAAAAGGGTGCTCTGAAAACTTCGAGCACCCTTTCTATGAACTTTAATAATCAATTTTCAATCATGTCTATAAAAAAGGACTCAAACAAGTCATTTAAATGACGTTTGAGTCTTTTTTTTAATTCAAAGCATCCTTCTCTTTTTCATAGGCGATGACAATTAGTTCTTTATTTGCGTCCTGGCCTAGTTTACTTTCAAAGCTTTTTAGTTCATTCAGTAAATCTTGTGACAGGTTTGCTGCCGTATAATCCTGCTCGGATATCATACTTTTTACTCCTTCCATCTAGATATATTTCATGTATCTATTTTGTCAGTTTAAAAAGTTTCTATTCAGCAAAATTTAAACTTAAGATATTTTACTATCATAAGTGGCGAGCTTTTCAAGCAATTGGGAACTTTCCTGATCGAGACCAAGTATCTGGGAAGAATCACCAACTGAAATTTAAGGACAACCTTATCAACTGCGCCGACTGCAGAAGCATCCCATATTTTTGAATGGGAAAAATCAATGGTGATAGAATCAGACTTTTCATATACCTCGAACTTGGAAACAAAGTCCTGGACCGAGGCAAAAAATAATTATCCGGTTATACGATAAATAATTTTATTAGCCTGAGCGTCCTCTGTTTTTTCAACCGACACTTTAGAAATTTTAGCCGAGAAGAAAATCATGCTCAATATGGGCTATTCATTCAAGAATCTGCAACATGATAGAAAGAAGCATTTTTATTGCCGATAATATTTATAGAAGGAAACAATGCACTAACATAAGAATCATTGGATTTAAATGTTTGAATTTCCAAAGACTTCTGTTTACCTTTTGCTATATGTTACTATTAATATACTGATTTTTCTGTATTTACAGTAGGTTATTCTTCAACAATGGATAAGAACAGGGGATGCTCCTATGAATAAAAGTGAGAAGAGAACTAAATTAGTAGAAAAAATTGAAACGCATTTGAGAATGACTGCAAGAAATTTAGTGAAATTCGATACAATTCAGGAAACTTTGGATTTTACGGTAGAATCCTTTCAATTGGAGTTTTCATGGGATTTCGTGGCAATCGTTTTAAGAGAAGATGATATCTTATATCCAAAAGTCTGGAAAGGCGGTTCGCCGCATTTTGCAGATTCTTTTCCAATTCACCTAAGTGAATGCTCTCCGGAGATTCTCGAAGAAGGATGGGATATTAGTAGGAAAAAAGAAAGCAGCCTCAATTGCAAATTTTATAAGTTAATGAAAAATGAAAGAATTTCAACCTGGTTTACTGTTCCTTTAAAAGATGATGGAATCAGCTATGGGTTCTGTATTATTGGTTTTCATAATTTCGTTCCTTTAATTTCTGAAGTTGAGCAAATTTTTGTTGAATTTGGAAAAGATGTCGCAGTTGCTATGCAGCTTGCAAAGGAGAAGGAATTTGAGAAACGAAAGTTAAGCAGCATAAGATGGGTCAATGAAAATGTGACACCGGGTTCATCGATGGAAGAGTTAGTGCAAAAGGTGCTAGAGCTATCATGCCAAGGTACGATGGCGGAGGACGCCTCCATCTATTTGTTCAATGAATCGGAAAACTGTTTTTATTTGCAAAGCCCTTTGATAGGCTCTCCTAAACTGGAAGAAACTATTGCGGTTAGAGGAGAGAATAAATTAAGTACATACTTTCCATTTTTTGAAAAATCGGGTGGCTTTCAGTTGTCGGTTCCGTTGGTGGTCAATCTTAAGACTGTGGGAATGATTCATTTAGCCAATAAGGCAATGGGTGCATTCACAGTGGGGGATCTCGAGCTTCTAAAATTCTTATCAAACCATGTGGCCGCATTATTTGAAAACGCTAGGCTATATTTAAATGAAATTTATTTAAAGCAGCGGTTACAAAGGATTATGGGCTATCAACAGGAACTGGTCAAAGAGACATTGTACGGGGAAGATTTTGATGTCATCACGGATACCCTCAGCAGGTTGTTGTCTTGTTCGATTATACTTTTTGATAGATTTTTTAGGTACATCTCTATTCACCTAGAAAACGAGGATGAATATTCACTTCCCGATATATATAGTCTTATCGAGAAAGAGAAAGCGAAAATTGGTAAGGAAAAACGGGGAATATGGCTCGGGGATTTAAAAAAGGATTCGACATCGATTGGTTTTTGGCCGGTTATAGGAAGTGGAGAATTATTAGGCTATTTAGCGATCATCACAAATAAGAATGCTGTGGATGAGGTTACGAATTTAACAATTGGACATGCCCTAAATGTATATGCCATTCAGTTCATCAAACAAAAACTGATTATGGAAACTAAAGAGCAGGTGAAGGACAGTTATATAACAAAACTGTTTGAAGAGAAGATAGAGGATAAGGCCAAAATAGTGGAATACGCGACGCTAATGAACATAGACTTATATCGGCCACACCGGATTGCTGTATTAAAACTGGAAGAGGAATCTTTACCTTCCCATTCGAACCTGATTGAGAGAGAAGCGGAAAAAGCCTCTGAATGGGATCATATGAAAGAACAGCTGTATCTTAAATACAAAGAAATCATCGTGACTAAAAGAGATGATATGATGATTCTCATGATTCCAGTAGAAAGAGAAAAAGACCTGGCTTCCTCGTATTGGGGAGAGTTATATCAATATCTTAGAGAGCAACCGATTTTCAAGAAGCTTTCCTTGACGATTTATATGGGAGTGGGAGGGGCGACGGATAAGCTGGAGGATTATTATTATGCCTACAAACAGGCCATGCATGCTTATAATGTTAGCCGAAATGGCTTCCCCAAAAATGGCCCAGTTATATTTGATGAATTGGGCTCGTATTCTCTTTTAAATAACCTGAAAGACCCTGAACTTGCCGATTTATTTCTCAAAAAATATTTAGCTCCGTTGATGGATTATGAAAAGGGAAGTGGAGCAGATCTTCTGAATACATTAAGAGCTTATTTATTTAATAACGGAAATCTGAAAAATACCATGGATGTACTTTTCATACACCGCAGTACTCTGCGCTACAGGTTGGAAAGAATTCGTGACATTCTAGACATGAATTTAGAAGATGCAGAAACGCGATTAAATCTGATGATTGCTTATAAACTTCATGATCTATATCAATCTAGCTAGTCATAGATTGACAAAATGTGTCCCCAACATAATCAATGATAAAGACCTTGAAGGGGTCTTTTTTTTGTAGTAATAAAAGAGTTTATAAGCTGTTTGTTACTTGCACAAGCTTTCTATCTTCATCTTATATGATATATGGTGGGGTTGAACTAGACTCAAGCTCAAGAAAGCCTATGAAGAAAGAAGGAAAGAAAGCCAGCGCAAAGGAAAAAGCTACTTGTGAGAGCTTCTGTTTCGAAGTGATAGAGTGGATAGAATTTACGTCTATGTTCCAAGAGAGAGCAAGCAAGTCTAGACTATTCTTTATATATAATGCTTGATTTACACTCGGGACATGTTACTTCTTTATAATGCTTGAAGCTAATCTTTCTTAGATCCCTTCTGTTTAACATAGTGAATACATTATATCTTGCGCCGCATGCACAAGTATATTTGTCTTTAACTATGTGTCTCTCATCTGTATTAGCTGAATAAATAGTAGGAAAAAACATATAAAACCCTCTTTTATCTAATTTTAGGCAAATTAAAAAGGGGGCAAGAAATAAATAATTAATTAATCTAATCAAGATATATCTTGGCAACCCGGCTGCCATGACAACTAAATTGTTGGTTTAGGCCCGTGGCTTTGCGTCTTTTATTTTCATAAAATTTGCCTAAAATAATCTTAACATAAAAATCAATTCGTTTTGGAAGTGCAGAAAAAATACTTATCTATTATGGTAAAGAACAAATGATGGAAAGAACCCATGATAAGTGAACTTTCCAAGGTGTTAGCCAGACTGAATATGATTATTGGATATATGGGAACGTCTCAAATATAAAATTTGGTTATTCAAGCTGAGGGTATGAAACACAGTTGGTTACTCTATGGATCTCGATTGGTACAAAACATACGAATTAAAGGGAGCCGTTTAGTACGCTATGTACCTATAACTGGTTAATTTATGGAGATATAATGACAATTATAAGATAATAAAATAAAAATTCAGTCAATTAGGAGGGCAACTATGGATTTCAACTTAACAGATGATCAGCAAGCGATTGTTTCCATGGCAAGGGATGTAGTGAATGCTGAAATCATTCCACTAGCAAGAGAGTTCGACGAAAGAGAGGCTTTTTCAGTAGAAATCATGAACAAGTTGAGGGAATGTGGACTTTTCAATCTATCTATTCCTGAGGAATACGGGGGTCCTGGAATTGATAAATTATCACATGCCTTAATCGTGGAAGAAATAGCAAGAGGCTGTGCTGGCATAGCAACTTCATTGGAAGCTAATTCACTTTCATCTTATCCAATTTTAGTTGGTGGGGATGAATCACTTAAGCAAAAATATTTGAAACGTTTAACCGAAGAAGGTCAATATGCTTCTTTTGCCTTAACAGAACCGGGCGCAGGCAGTGATGTATCTGGCATGTCATCAACTATTGTAAGAAAAGGTGACGGTTACATATTAAATGGGGAAAAGTGTTTTATCACCAACGCAAGTTATGCTCATTTCTATGTAGTACTCGCCAAACAGACGCTTGAAAATGGGGAAAATTCTTTTACCGCTTTAGTTGTCGAAAGAGATTCTGAAGGTATTAGGGTTGGTGAAAAGGAAAAGAAAATGGGGCTTAGAGCTTCTAACACAGCTTCGGTTATCTTCGATGATGTCTTTGTACCCCTTGAAAATCGAATCGGAGAAGAAGGAAATGGTTTTAAGGTTTTTATGAAAGCCCTTTCTTTTGCAAGGCCAATGGTTGGAGCCCAGGCAGTAGGAATTGCACAGGGAGCTTATGAAAGCGCTTTAAATTATGCGAAGGAAAGAAAGCAATTTAGAAAGCCAATCGCTAATTTCCAATCCATCCAATTCATGCTGGCTGATATGGCGATGACCATCGAAGCATCAAGGTTATTGGTTTATAAATCTGTCTTTCTCTTGGAACAGGGAACGCCTTCAGCGAAGCATGCTTCTTTCGCTAAATGTTTCGCCGCTGATACCGCCATGAAAGTAGCCGAAGATGCGGTGCAAATTCACGGAGGTTACGGATTCATTCGGGAATATCCAGTTGAGAAGTATTTCCGTGATGCTAAAATCATGCAAATTTACGAAGGTACAAATCAAATACAGCGTGTCGTCATTGCAAAAGAGATATTGAGCTAACAAAAAAGGAGGAAATGAAAATGGCAGAGACAATTATCGGGGTCGTAGGATCAGGAACAATGGGGGGAGGAATCGCTCATCAAGCAGCGTTATCCGGTTTCAAAGTAATTTTATGTGATGTAGAAGATCGGTTTTTAGATAATGCGATTAATAGAATGGAAACGTACATGGATAAAAGCGTAGCAAGAGGCAAGATGAAGGAAGGGCAAAAGCCTGAGGTGCTGGGAAGAATCACAACAACGACTAATTTGGAAGATCTAAAGGAGGCCAACTTTGTTATCGAAGCAATCATCGAGAACTTGGAAGCGAAGAAAGCGATATTTTCCCAGTTAGATAACGTTCTTGGCGAAGAAGCGATAATTGCTACCAATACTTCATCGATGTCAATCACAGTCATTGCGGGAGCGACCAAGCGGCCTGAGAAGGTAGCGGGTATGCATTTCTTTAACCCGGCGCAAATCATGAAATTAGTGGAAGTGGTCCGTGGCTATAATACAAGCGATGATACCATATCGAAATTAATGGAGCTTTCAAGGGCATTTGGCAAAGAACCAATTGAAGTCAAAAAAGACTCGCCTGGATTTATCGTGAACAGAATCATGATTCCGCAATTCATCGAAGCCATCAAATTGGCTGAAGAAGGGGTAGCTTCTTATGAAGATATTGATAAGGCTGTTAGATTGGGCTTGAATTATCCAATGGGTCCTTTTGAATTGCAGGACTTTGCAGGCGTCGATATTGGTTTGCACGTCATGGATTATTTTTATGATGAATTTAAAGACGGGCGTTTTGCAGCTCCTCAACTTATCCGCCAAATCGTAAATGCAGGACGTACAGGTAAAAAGGCAGGTGCTGGATTTTATGACCACGACAAAAAATGAGGGTGTAATAAAAGTAGAATTAGAAGTGTTGAAATATGAAATTGCGCAAGGTGTAGCAACTGTTTATTTGAATAGACCGCCTCACAATCCATTAAACTGGCAGTCTTTTAAAGAACTTTCCATGCTTATGGATCAATTGGACCGTGACAGCAGGGTAAGAGCAGTGATTATTACGGGCAGTGGTGATCGATCATTTGCAGCCGGCGCAGACATTAAAGAGATGATGGACCTGACGGAATTGGAGATTCTACAGAATAATGAAATTTCCCGAGGAGCTTTTGAAAAAATGGAACGGTTGTCAAAACCTATAATTGCAGCTGTAAATGGTCTGGCTTTAGGCGGCGGTGCGGAACTTGCCCTTGCTTGTGATTTGATTATTTGTTCTGAACGGACAAAATTCGGATTTCCGGAAATTAATCTTGGGATTATACCAGGAGGGGGAGGAACTCAGCGTTTTCAACGTTTAGTTGGACAAAAAGCGGCTAAGGAAATTTTGTATTTTGGCGAAATGTTCTCAGGTGAAAGAGCCTATGAGCTTGGTTTTGTTAATAAAGTCGTTCCAGCAGATCAACTGTTGACTGAAGCGAAAGAATGGGCAGTTAAATTGGCTGGTAAATCTTCGATGGCGATAAAGATGATGAAAAAGGCAGTCAATGCAGGCGCCAATGCAGACTTAGATACGGCACTGGATATTGAACTAGCTTGCTTTGGTAACTCATTTGCCTCTCCTGACCGTAAGGAAGGCATGCAGGCTTTTGTAGAAAAAAGAAAAGCTAATTTTAAATAACAAAATGGGGGCGCCAGCGTCCCCTTAAAAAAGGGAGGATACAAAGCATGGCGGGAAACGATATTGTTTTAATAGAGGGAGCAAGAACTGCATTTACTGAATTCGGGGGATCTTTCAAAGATGTTTCAGCAATTGACCTCGGTGTAATAGCTTCTAAGGAAGCGATGACTCGTTCAGGGATAAAACCAGATGAAGTAGATCAAGTAGTGATGGGGAATGTTATTCAATCAAGCGGCGACGCTGTGTTCCTAGGTAGGCATATTGGATTGAAATCTGGTATCCCGATGTCAACACCAGGGCTTACCGTCAATCGTTTATGCGGTTCCGGATTGCAGGCAATTGTATCGGCAGCCCAAACCATCAGACTTGGTGAATCACAGGTAGCTCTTGCTGGTGGAGCGGAAAATATGAGCCAAATTCCTCACGTTATTCGTGGAGCACGCTTTGGGATCCCTCTTGGGCAAGCACCAATGGCCGATTTTCTATGGGAATCCCTATATGATCCATATGGAGATTGCACGATGTCCATCACGGCAGAAAATATTGCCGCAGAGTATGGTATCACCCGAGAAAGCTGCGATCAGTTTGCTGTAAGAAGTAATGAGCGGGCACTAACCGCAATTGAAAAAGGTTACTTTGGCAAAGAGATTACCCCAGTAGCTATTAAAACAAGAAAAGGCGAAGTAAATATTGACCAGGACGAACATCCTCGTGCTTCAACGTATGAAAAAATATCCAAGCTAAAAGCACGGTTTAAAGATAATGGGGTCGTTACAGCAGCCAATGCAAGTGGTATCAATGATGGAGCGGCAGCTGTCATTCTAACATCTTCAGATTATGCTGAAAAAACTAACATTAAACCCTTAGCCCGCCTTGTTTCCTATGGAATCTCCGGCGTTGATCCAAAATTAATGGGATTAGGTCCAGTTACAGCTATTCAGCAAGCGCTTTCAAAGGCAGGTATGAATATTAAGGATCTCGATCTTGTTGAAATTAATGAAGCATTTGCTGCTCAATATCTTGGGTGCCAAAAACTGCTTGATTTTGATCCTGAAATTGGAAATGTCAACGGAGGTGCTGTGGCTTTAGGCCATCCGCTAGGCGCCAGTGGTGCACGTATTTCACTTTCCCTAATTTATGAATTGCAAAGACGCGGGAAAAAGTATGGCGTATCTGCGCTTTGTATCGGTGGAGGTCAAGGGATTGCTGCAATTTGGGAAGCAATTTAATGAATCGTTTTAGTTTTAGTAAAGGAGGTAAGGCATTTGATAGCCAATCGTATTGGGACGAATTCATATACAGTATCACAGGTCTTTAAACATGCGGTTTTGCAGAAATTTGCAGTTGCTAATGCAAGCAGTGGACTCCGAAGACATTGGATACTTTGCTGAACTTTTGACTCAAGTTGTACACTCTCAGGGATTGCGCAAAATACAGAACAGCGTATGAGACGTTGGATCGTGAAGAGAGATTATTGAAAGAGGATTTAGTTGTGGCACGAATTAGATATTTTCTGGAACGAGGAGTTTTTAATTCCTCATCTCGATCATTGGACGCTATTCAGCTATTCCTCAATGCATGTGAATTAGGAAACCAGTCCAGTGAGGATTATTATGCTGTTGATGCAGCGTATATTTGGGGATTGCTGAACTCCGGAGAAACGTATGGAATGGAATTTGAAAGCGCTAGACTATGCCGAAAAGCGTCCTAAAGCAAGCCTTTTGAGGATAGTTATATAACAACATTGGTTGGGCAAAAGTTGAGAATGGAAAACTTGAGGAAGCACTTGAACTGTTCAAGCGGGCGTTGCAATTCCACAAGGCGCAAGGCACCCGATATTCGGTGTTTATTGCAAAATGGAGTGTAGCAAAGGTACTGAGTTTAATGGACAGGTTGACGAGTCTTTTACATTCAGAAGGAATTACTTGCTGAAACCGAACAACTGGTATGGTCTTTAAATGTATGACCGAATTCATACAAATGACCTTGAAAAATGAACAAGTAAAAAGAGCATGTTTTGAAAAAAAGATGATCAAACATGCTCGTAACATATACAATTGTATGATTCTTTTATGAAAAATTATGATCATTTTCCATACTGAAGGGGTTAATTAACTCCATTTTTAGAATCCCATACCCCTAGTGTTTTTCTTATTTCCACGATTTGTCCGATATGATATGCATTATGAATATTGATATTAGCAATAACTGACGACCAAGGTGAATCAGATTCCTTATATGCAGCACTATGAAATTTTACTTCATCGCATTCTTTAATAGCTTCAGCCCAATCAGACATTACTCTATGTAACTGCAATACTGAGGATTGCCATTCTTCATTGGTTTCATTCGGATTGGTACAATCAAACGTATCGTCATTGTTGACTTCTTCTTGGGAAAGTGGTAAACCTTTGAATCGGTTTAGATACCGTTCATTCCAAAAAATTAGATGGTTAACTATTTGCCATATGGAATTGCTGTCCCCAGTTTTCCAAGCAGCTTGTTCGGCTGAGAGTCCATCTATGGCGATGTTAAGGGGTACAAACCAGCTCATTTCGTCATAACAAGCATCCATTTGTTCTAATAATACAGCTTTTAGATTCATTCTAAAGCCTCCTTAAAGTAAATGGTTATAAATAGCCTTACAAATCCTATATTTCGTTATACTGCCCTTTTACTTCAACAAGCTTGCCTGGATAGCCCCATAAGAAAAAGAGCTGCCGAAGCCATCTCCATTTTGAAGTAAGGCACCCGTAAATTCCTGGAAAATCAACATATCCTAAGAATAAATAATATTATAAGTTGGTTTTACTACTCCATTCGTATATTGTTTCAAATCAACTAATTCTAAGGTCAAACGAGGTTTAACACTGCCGAATAGAGGAATGCCTTCACCAATCATAACGGGATTGACCTTTAACACTAATTGATCAATGAGTTTATGTTCGATTAACGTACCACCTAGCTGGCCACCCCCGCTTAGCCATAATTTACCGGATTCTGTAATTTTGAGGTTGTGTATATAATCCACTGCGTTGCCTTTTATTAATTTCACTTCATCGTTGGATTCAAACTGCATGGTATTTGAGAAAATATAATGCTTCAGTCCTTTATAAGCACTAGGTTCGCCTGGCTTAAGACCAAATTGAAAGCCGTATTCGTACGTTTTTCGACCCATTAAGACCGCATCATATTGCTGTATATCGGAAATGAAATCTGTAACGTGCTCACCTTCGTATAAAAAGATTGAATCGTCAGCTACCCCATTCAAATCTGCAATAAAGTTGTCAAGTGTACATGCAACATGATAAATCAATTTTGCCATTCAGACATCTCTCCATGAAAACAAACTTCTTTATTAATTCTATAAAATTAGTTTATTTTCCTTTAATTGTTACTATCCTAACCCGGTCCGGTTAGTCTAATAAAAAAAATGCTCCATTTAAATATTCAATTGAATTATTCTATTATATGTGGACACGTTTTAGTCATTTATTTATCATTTAAAGGGTGTTTTCTGTTAGTAGAATAAAACAGCCTGTTTCCAAATTGGAAGCAGGCTGTTTTGCGGAATTGTGATTAATGTGATCTGGCTAACTCTGGATTGCGGTGCATTGCGGCATAAAGGACAAGCCCGGCGATGAAAAGCAAGGTGCTGGTCGTGATGAAAACAGCTGAGAATCCATAGAAGCCAGCGACCATTCCGCCCATTGCAGGTCCGATGATATTGCCTAAAAAGCGTAGACTCGTATTGTAACCAAGTACTTCCCCCTGCATTGCAACAGGCGCTTCTTGGCGAATGTAGGCAATTCTTACAGGGATGATGCCACCTATGGCCATACCTAGTATGAAACGTACAAAAACAAGCTGCCAAAAATGATTAATAAAGGCACCAGGCAAGTAGACAGTAGCAGTCAGAAAAAGTAGCAGCACAAGAATCTTCACATGTCCATGCCGATCACCTATTTTGCCCCAGTGCCGCGCCATCAATAAATTCCCAAGGCCTGCTGCAGAAAAAGCGATACCTGAATAAAATCCTAGATTGGAAGTTCCATGCAACTCGCCAACGTATAAAGATAGAATAGGCTGGATGCTGAAGTGGGCAACCTGAACAAGTGTCGAAATGAGCATGACATTCACTAGGATGGGATTACGTAAGATATGCGAGAGAACCTCCCTGCTTGTATAGCTTGTCTTTGTTCCTTTTTGTCGTTCCACTTGGTATTCTCTGGTTGCAAAAACGAGTAGTCCAGATATGAAAATCGTAATAGAGGTGAATTTAAAGGCTGTTGAATAGCCGAGAGTGTCTGCAAGTATGCCACCAATCAATGGTCCGAAGAGTGAGCCAGTTATATTACCCGTTTGCAATGTTCCTAAAACGCGTCCGGCAATTTCCTTCGGTGTCTGGGTGGAAATAAAGGCCTGCGACATAGAAATGAAGCCAGTGAATATTCCCATGAACATTCTTAAGACGAATAGCTGCCATACATTTTGAACAAAGCCCATTAAGAAAATAGACAGCCCCATTCCAAAGGCACAGGCTATCAAGATTTTCTTTCTCCCGTACCTGTCTCCAATCCGCCCCCAAATAGGTGAAAATAAAAAGGCAGTCACAAAAGTAATTCCAAATGTCCATCCGGACCAATGCTGGATATATTGAGTAGAATAATTGCCGAATGTACCAATGTATAAAGATATGAATGGAAGAACCATCGTCATGCTTCCGCCAATGAAGAAGTTGGCGAACCACATAATGAATAAATTCCGTTTAGCTAATTTATTAGCATTCATTTACAAGCAACACTTCTTTCCTCCGAAATAAACTTCGGGTTCCTAAATAATAGTATACAGAATTATACTAACTTATTAAACGAATTTGATTTTGGATGAGTTTTTGGGATACATGGTAGTTCTAGTTTGAAAAACCTGTTTTTTAATGAAAGATCCAATGATATAATGAGAAAATATTGATTTTTCAGAAAAGTTAGAAAAATGAAAGGGGACTGTAGATTTCATTAAAAAGAAGTGCGTTTACTTTTCAAATTAAAGGAGATTTTCACATGTTATCTATTCTAGGGTTTTGCATGATTTTAACGTTTCTTGTCTTAGTCATCACAAAGCGTCTATCCGTAGTTGTCGCTTTCATCTTCACTGCTATAGCTTTTGGCTTGATTGGCGGGTTTGCTTCTGAAATGGGTGAAATGATGGTGGCAGGCATTTTAAAGGTAACACCAACAGCAGTCATGATTGTTTTTGCTATTTTATATTTTGGTTTGATGATTGACGTTGGTTTATTTGAACCTATGATCGCAAAAATACTGAGTTTTGTAAAAGGCGACCCGCTAAAAATTGTCATGGCTACTGCCATTATAACGATGTTAGTAGGTTTAGATGGAGACGGTTCTTCCACATTTATGATCGCCGTTTCGGCAATGTTGCCGCTTTATATGAAGCTAGGGATGAACAGGCTTGTATTGGCCAGTGTTGTTGGTTTAGCTGCAGGGGTCATGAATATTATTCCTTGGGGAGGTCCGTTGGTGAGAGCGGCCGCCAGTCTTCAAGTGGAAGTATCAGATTTATTCATCCCTCTTATACCTGTTATGATTTGCGGTCTGTTATGGACACTGTTTGCGTCTTATATACTTGGCAAAAGGGAGAGAGAGATTAGGTGTTAGTCCGATGGAGACTGCTATGCCTTCTGGAATGAGTGAGCAGGCTGCGGCTGTTGAAGCTTCTAATGAAACATCAAAGTTATTTTGGTTTAATTGGTTCTTAACAATTTTACTTATGGTGTTGTTGGTGATGGAAGTGCTGCCAATTCAAATCTTATTTGCTTCTGCTTTTGCGATAGCTTTATTTGTTAACTTTCCAAATCCACAAGAACAGCAGGAAAGAATTCTAAGTCATGCCAATAGTTTTGTCATGATTTGTACATTAATTTTCGCCGCCGGGATTTTTACGGGTGTGTTCACGGAAACAAAAATGATGGATTCGATGGCAGCTTCTATCGTAACAGTTATTCCAGATTGGCTTGGTGCACATTTGCCATTAGTGGTAGCGCTAACGAGCATTCCGATGGGCTTCATTTTTTCACCTGATGCCTATTACTTTGGAATTCTTCCTATTATAAGTGAAACTGCATCGAACTTTGGATTTACTCCTGTAGAAATAGGCAGGGCCGCTTTGTTAGGTCATTCAACAACAGGGTTCCCCTTATCCCCATTGGTACCTGCGACATTCATTTTGATTGGCCTTGTAGGAGTGGATTTTGGAGACCATCAAAAATTCCTATTTAAATGGGCGTTTGGGACAACAATCGTTATGACGATAGCGGCCATTACTTTCGGCGTTATCTCATTGTAAAATGTGAGTCTATTAAGCTACAATAAAAAATCTTTGACTGTGAAATTAGTAAGGTGTTTCCTCTCAATAGTATAATCTATTTTCCTATTTATCCCGATTTCTGTTTATTCTTCCATGATAGTGGAAAGTATTAAGTAGAATATACATAACAGAGAGAGAGGGAATTTAACATGAACTATAAACAAAAACTTATGCTGCCTATGTGTGCTGCCTTTTTACTGTATGGATGTAATTCAGAGGATAATTCAAATGATACCGACAGAAAAGCTGAAGATACAAAAACAGTGAGTCAAGATTCTCCAACGGAGGTAGATCCGCAGGTGAAGGCAGAAGTCAAAGATGTAGAAGGTAAAACATTAGGTACTGTCAACTTTTCCGAGGAAGAGAATTCCGTAGTAATTGAGACCACTTTGGAAGGCTTAGAGCCAGGCTATCATGGATTCCATGTTCACGAAAACGCAGCATGTGAGGCTGATGCAAAGGAAGGTCCTTTTACTACAGCAGGAGGACACTTCAATCCAACTGATGAAACGCACTCCAGTCATGCTGGAGATATGCCTCCCCTTTATGTAAAAGCAGATGGGACTGCCAAATATAAGGCAACATTAGATAACATAACGGTAGACCAATTGAAGAAAGAAGAGCTGGCTGTCATCGTTCATGCAAATCCGGACAATTTTGCTAATATCCCTGACCGTTATGAAGCTAATGGAGAAAAGGGACCAGATGAAGATACCTTGAAAACAGGTGATGCAGGCGATAGACAAGCTTGTGGAATTGTTGTAAGTGCAGAGGAAAAATAAGTAAGAGTATGAGCGATTCCTCTAAGGAGGAATCGCTTTTTCTTAAAGGTAGAACTGGGAAAGGTGGCTGACTAGTAAAACTAATAACTTATTTTGAAGGGACAATTATTGTCTCCTTGGATATGATAGATATCCAGCTATCAATATGCTGACCGTTGAAGCAATAAGTACATAAAAGCCAGTTTGAACATGTATGCCGGGTTGATTCAGCACCATAGCTAACTCCCCGTTAACCACTTTGGGTATATCAAAATATGTAAAAGGGGATAGGTAAGAATAATCCGTTAGCATTTTGGTGCTGACTAAGAATCCTAATGTAATAATTACGATTGTCGTTATAAAAATAGTGAATGCATTCTTTAAAAAGATGGATAGAAAGTTTGATAAAACAAGTATCAACAGTAAAATAAGGAACAATAGAAACATACTTTCCCATAAATAATTCCCTAAAGCTAGAAAGTGAAAGCCACCGTTTTTAGATACATGCCCTGTATAGGATACTGATTCAACAATGCTTGGGTGATCATAGTATAAAACCGGATATTTCAAATCACCGAAGCGATTAAAAAGTGTACCTATTAAAACTACGAACAAGCATAATGTTGCACAGCTTACCATAGAAAGAATGACAGCAGTTAGCGTTTTCCCTGCTGAAATATCCCTCTCTTTAATAGGCTGAGTTTTTAAAAAATTCAAGGTATACTTCTTACCTCTTTCCCCAGCCAATCCTGAACCAAACAAAAATAAAAATGGAAATATTAATATAAGGTATAAATAATTTTCAAAAAAGTAATAAAGAGAATAAAGACCACTATTATCAATTTTTTGATTGGCTTTCAGTACATCATTTTTTAGGTCCCCATCCCAAAATATCGTTCGAACATATTCTCCGGAAAAAATCGGACGAATATCAAGTTCAATCAGCCATTCTTTTTCAGCAACACTGGCATCAATTGAAAATCGACCTAGCTCCGTTTTATAATCTATTACCAATTGTCCAGTGTCAATATCTCCGTTGGCAGCCCGATTTTTAAAAAGTTGGTAGTCAACCAAAGGACGCCAATCTCCTTGTTCATAAGAAGCGATTGATTCTTTATTCTTTTCTATCATTTTAGTACCGTAAGCTTCTGTTTTTTTCAAGAAATCCAGATGGATATCTTCCGCTTGTTGTTCTTTTTCCAACGTAGCAATACTCTCCTTTACCGTGGGTAAAAGATACATTTCTACTTGCTGTGCCTCATCATGCAATCGTTTAAAGTACTCCTTTTCTTTATCTTCCGTTTCCCCGGCCAGAAAAAAATACCCTAAGACTATTAAAAATGAAAATAACAAGTTTACCTGCTTCAATAAACCTCTACGACGTGCTTTTCGAAATTCAAAAACTGAAATTGCCCGAATAGATTGAACGTTGCTTTTTGTTTGTCCATTCCGAAATGGTTTCTTATGGCCCGAAAAATTGAACAAACCAGTATCTTTTCCATTGAAAATTATGGATATTCCTACAAAGCCGACACTCCAAATCAGAGCAGATAGAAGATACAGCCAATCCATACTTTTAGGAATTTCAGCAAGCAATGCCTTGAAATGAAAAACTTGATAGGGATTCCATGCATTTTGGAAAAACGCATGATTATCTGTTATGAAATAGCCAACCACTAAGATAAAACAAGTCGACAGTATCAAAGTAAACGAGTTCTTTAGCCAACTGCTTAATAGAGTCACAACTGCAAAAGTAAATAGACAAGCACTACTAAAGAACATGCATGCTCTTAAAACATAACTTGTCGTCGAAATATAGCTAAACGCTTTACCCGTAGAAACTATTGAGGATACTGAAAATTAAATACTCGCTCTCCAAAAATAAATGGAATAATGATGCATATACTGAGAATCATCACTAAGAATATCAACACCAAAAAAAGCAAGCTGATATATTTAACTACAATTATATTCCCCTTAGGAATCGGCTGGGTTGTTAAGGTGCGCCAGGTATGATTCTCTTTTTCAGTTGCTATAATATTTCCAAAAAATAATAATAAAAGGAAGATAGCTCCTGCCCCCCAAAAAAGCGAAACATTTTCTTTTACGAATAATGCGGGTGTTACCGGAAAAGCTTCATCCATATATGGAAGATCATGATTCAAAAGCCAATCATTTTTCTTCATTGCCGTTTCGAGTTCGATTCCTTCCAAGGATTCAAATTCGCCACCATGTGTAACATACTGTTGCACATGCTTCAGAAATTCGCGCTCAATTATCGGTATTTTATCCCATTGTTTATTATAGATAGCATCTTTCCAATCCACTAATGCTTTTCCAAGCCCAATCACTTCTTCTAGCTGCTCTTTTTGCACATCAGTAAGAGAACCTTCCATTTCAATCTCTTTTAAAATCCTATAGCTTGTGTCACTATCTGCGATATAAGGTTTGATAGCTTTAGAGGCACGCTCTGACATTGTCGACTGCTTTTGATGATTTTGGATAAAAAGTCCACTTATACAGAATAAAATAATAATGAACAGCCAAAGAAGCTTTTTTTGGCGCCCAATTTTTTTCAGTTCAAATAGAAAGGTCTTCATGTCACACCATCGCTACTAAAGAATATTTTCTTATATCGTTCCTCAGTACCTAAAATTTTCTTTTCAATATCCAAGACGACTATGTTATGTAGTTTTAATATTTCGAAAATAAAGTTCAAGGTTTCATCTTTTAAACAGATGTAAAGTCTACTTCCTTTAAAATTAGTTGTTATTTTAGCTTCACGTAAGACAAGTTCTGCCCTTTCAGCATCCATCACTTTAATTTCATACCACACTTGTTTGTGTGCAGAAAGGCCTTCTTGGATGAGTACACCATTTTTCAGAAACAAGATATTGGTAGTAACCCTGTCAATTTCCGCTAAATTATGTGACGATAAAAGAATGGCTGTGCCTTGTTCGGCCAGCTGTAATAAAAGCTCACGGACCTTGATTGCACTGGTTGGGTCGAGACCATTCAATGGCTCGTCAAGGATAAGCAATTTAGGATGATTGATAATGGCCATCGCCAGTAATAAATGTTGCTTCATTCCGAGCGAATAGTTTCCGGTCTTTTTATTCAAATAGCCAGCTATCCCAATTCTTTCAGCTGTTTCTAAAATCTGTTTTTTTGAGATTCCTTGCACATCCCCGATAAATTGTAGATGATCATATCCCGTTAAATAATCATAAAGAACAGAGTTATCCTGCATAAACGAAATTTTCTTGAATATTTCCGGATTTTTGTTATTTTCTCCAAGAATCGTGATTTTGCCTTTATCTGCTTGTAACAAGTTATTAATAATGTTTAGAAGGGTCGATTTTCCAGAACCATTTGGACCAACGAGAGCCACAATGTCAGGATTGTTTAGTTCAAACGAAATGCCTTTCAATACTTCTTCTTTACCATACGATTTATGTATTTTATTAACAGATAAAATCAATTTGTTTTCCTCCATTATTAAGTAGCTTTATAATATAAAAAAAGGTAATTTAGTATTGGATTTAATCAACTTAATAAATGAAAGCTCTTGAAACAGTCTTTTAAAGAATGTTAAGCAAGAGCATCTTATCCTTATTCTACTACAGACTTTGTTCTAACTGGAATAAAATAGAAAATGGTAGCGGTATAAATAATCCATGGTATTTATAGGATCCGTCTCACATGGGGTGGGTAAACACAGTAAACCTTGTCGTAATTTATTCTTCTTCTTTTGGCTCCAAAGTTTAAAGTTCACAGAATACAGAATGCACCACCTCCACGAAACATCGAGAAATATTACTTTTTCAGAGTAGCAAAATCCACTAATTAGTGTTGCAAGGTGATTCAATATGAAGTAAATTCTAAGAATATTCAAAATCTAAAATAGCTTTTATTACGGTAAAGGTTGGGGTAATATGGAGAAAAAAATGAATGAACCGTATCTTTCATCTGTTAAAAATACGATGAAGATATTACGGTTATATAAGGAACGCCAGAATGAGTTGAGTGTAACGGAAATTGCAAATATGATAGAAATGCCAATAAGTACGACACACTGGTATATTAAACTACTTGAAAAAGAAGGATTCTTATCGAAAAATCCGCGAACTAAACGATATCGTCTGGGCTTGGCGCTTTTAACTCTAGGAGGCGTAGTTTTTAGTCATAAAGATTTATATAAAGAAGCTGTGCCGATTGTTCAAAACCTTGTGAATCAGTTGGATGAAACGGCTCAGATTTGTTTACTGGAAAATGATGATGTTGTCTATTTGTTTCGGACCGAGTGCTCCAATCCCGTACGACTATTAACACAGATTGGCCGGAGAAATCCAGTTCACTGTACCAGTGAGGGTCTTACGATATTAGCGTTCCAAGATGAAAAAACAATAAGGTCTGTATTAAGGAATGAACTGCATGGATTCACTCCTTATACGATTACGGATCCAGTTCATTTGGAAACTGAGCTGAAAAATATTAGGGTAAAGAAGTATGCGATCTCAAAAGACCAATATTATCAAGGGTTTGTGGGAATTGCTGCTCCGATTTATGATTATAAAGAGACAGTGGTTTCTTCTCTCTCCATGATTGGCCCAACATCCCGGATTACTGAGGATAAGTATCCTATATTTATTGAGAAAATCAGTAAAGCCGCTGGGGAAATCTCAGAAATGCTTGGCTACTATAAGTGATGAACGATAAACCAAATATGTAGATTATTTGATATTCTAACAAGAGTCACTGCATGAAGAAGGAGTCCAGTGCTGATAACTGGACCCCTTCTTTTTAATGGGTTTTATGACTCATCTTTCGCTCTGTAATTATTTCTGTAAGTTTTTTTGCCGCGCTTTTTGCCTCTTTTATACAGTCTTTCTGGATGGACTGTCGACCAATACGTTCCACTGGTCCAGTGATGCTAATGGATGCTATCACTTTTCCTTGCTCGCCAAAAACAGGAGCCCCAATAGAAATGATGCCTTTTTTGAACTCCTGATCGCTGACCGAGTACCCAAGGCGTTTGACTTCAATTAGTTTTTTTCTAACATCTTCTGCATGTGTTAATGTCCATGGGGTGAACGCTTTCAATTCACCTGATAGAACTTCATTTACAACCTGTTCTGTCTCGTAAGCAAGAATAACCTGCCCTGTGCTTGTACAATGCGGTGGGTTCCGTTTTCCTAAATGAGTCAGGACTTCGACAGGAAATTCGGATTCTATTTTTTGTAGATAAATAATGTCCTTATCTTCTAGAATTCCAAGGTGTGACGATTCACCAGTTCTTTCTGTAAGGAGATTAAGGATTGGCATCGAATCTTTTAAAATGGGTAACTGGCTATTGACCGTGTTGGTTAAGGCTAAAATTGAAACCCCAAGGCTGTACCTGTTTGTATTTGGATCTTTATAAACAAAGCCTTCACTAGCCATAGTTGTTAACAGACGGTGAACGGTGCTTTTCGCCAAGCTACATCTTTCGGCAATTTCTGTGATTCCCATCTCTGGTTCATCCATTGAAAAGCTTTTTAATATGATTAAAGCATTTTCAATGGAGGAGTTCCTGGAACTTTTCAAAGGTATTCACCTCGTTCAATAATATATTTCAATATATCATGATTGATTAATTATCAAAAGATTTTCATAATTTATAATTTGTACAACATAGCGGAACGAAGAGGTTTTTTATATCCGTTTTTACAATTATTATTACCTTATAAGAAGTGAATAGGAGTGATTGAGATGCAAACGAATCAAACGGATCATTTATACCGTCAGAGCATAGTTATTGGGGCTGGCCCTGTTGGCTTAACAGCTGCGTTGGCATTGAAAAACCTAGGACTGGAAGTAGCAGTTTTAGAAGGAGAGCCTAAGGATAGACAAAGACCAGGAAGCCGTGCCATTTATCTACATAAAGCCACACTTGGACTTATAGATGATATTTCTCCGGGGCTTGGATATAAACTTGCTGAAAATGGAGTGGTTTGGCCTGTAAAAAGAACGTTATTCCGTGGGAAAGAAGTGTATGTACGAAACTATGGTGCACCAAAAACGGAAGGATTACCTCCTTTTACAAGCTTACCTCAAGTAAAGGCAGAAAAATATCTTTATGAAGCTTGTGTTAAAGCGGGCATAGAATTCTTCTACGATAAGCCGGTAACTGACGTTAAGACCAGTGAAAATGGAGTGGAAGTGTTTATTGGATCTGATGAAGTTTGGAAAGCGGACTACATCATAGCGGCTGATGGGGGGAGATCAGCTGTACGCCAGGCTATAGGCGTAGAGCTTGAAGGTCCTCGTACGAAAGATACCTTCTTAGTGGTTGATGTGATTGAAGATAAAGAAAATCCGCTTCCCCTTGAAAGGATCTTTCATTACCAACACCCGGCAATGGGAGGAAGAAATGTGATGTATGTTCCATTTAAAGGTGGCTGGCGCGTAGATTTGCAGCTACTAGATGGTGATGATCCTGAGGAGTTCAGCGGGAAGGAAGGCGTCCAAAATTGGCTCCCTAAAGTCATGGATGCAAAATACGCAGATGCTATTACATGGGTTTCCACATATACATTCCACCAAGCGGTATCAAGTTCTTATACTGATGAAAACAATCGTGTTCTTCTTGCTGGAGAAGCAGCGCATTTATTCGCTCCATTTGGTGCTCGGGGCTTGAATTCAGGTGTACCTGATGCAATCATTGCAGCCAGGGGGATTAAAAAAGCAGTGGACGCAGGTAATTTAGAAGAAGCGAAACAAGCGATTGCTGATGCCGCAAATGAACGCAGAATAGCAGGTTTATACAATCGCGAAGGCTCTAATACGGCCCTTCACCACATTCAAGGATCATCTTCTTATATGAACAGAAAAAAAGAAGTGGCTGCTTCACTTTCAACCATTGTCCCGTCGATTGGACGCTGGCTGGATGAAGGTCCATATGGTCCGAGATCTGGTCCGCCGGAATTGACAACGAAATACTAATTAAAAAATCTAAGAGGTGATTAGATGAGTGCAGTTACTTATGATTTTCAAGTTAAATGGGGAGATACCGATGCAGCAGGAATCGTATATTACCCTAATTTCTATAGCTGGATGGATGAAGCTACGCATCATTTTTTCAAAACACTTGGCCATCCTACATCTAAATTGTTTACAGAGTATCAAATTGGGGTTCCTTTACTTGAAGCATATTGCAGCTTTCGAATCCCTTTATTTCATGAAGATGATGTCCAGATTCAAACGGAAGCTATAGAAATCCGTGATAAGGTTTTTAAGCTGACCCATACTTTTATGAGGGATAATGACGTCATCGCGGAAGGCTATGAACTGCGTGCCTGGGCATCAGTAGCAGAACATAAACCAAAGGCACAGTCTATTCCAGAGGATCTGAAATCGAAAATGGAAATAGGCGCATGATTGTTTCCTGAAAATATTATATATCCAATTACAATTAGAAATGGAAAGGAGATCAGGTGATGGCTGAGTTGAAAGAAAAAGAGCAGCAGTCTGGATCTGAACGGGAAGCTCGTACTAAAACACTTATTCAAAAGGTTTCTAAATTCAACTGGTTTGAAAATGTGGGTGAAGAAAAAGGACGTCTTGAAGCTGAACAAGCATTAAACGCATTTATTACACAAAATGAATTAGGAAACGAAAAGATTGAATGGATATCTAAAGGTGAATTTGTAGCTACTTATGCAGATGTCGCGATCAGAAAAACAGGACTATATGAATTTATAGGAAATAGTTATCAAACCATTGTTAATGAAGCTCAAGAAAAGGGGAACGGTACAGATGTAGAGAAAGCGGTCGATGCTGTGACAGATTCAGTTTTTCATGCTGCATTTGATAAGGCATTTGAATTGTTTAGTGACTCTAGTGAAGAATTGGTGAAAAATGTTGTGGAATTAACAGTTTATATAGCATTAATGGCTTATGCCCAGGAAGCGGCAGGGCATAGTGGAGAAAATAGCTTTGCCCGCTTGGCGGCAGTTCTCGAACAAGGACACTTACCAGTCAATATAGCTGATGGAATCATTTACGTATTATAAGAGGAAAGTATGAAGGGTATCGGCGGCCAAATAGGCCGCCTTTTAATGTTGGGGTTACTCTCATTGTTTTGGGATGTGTTGTTTGGTTCAAGCAGATGTTAGTTTTTATTATTGGTTATAGTGAGCAGACCTTTTAGGGATAAGAAGATGTAGGCAAGGCTTAATGGAGTAATGATTATTACAATAGGCGTATTGATTAGTGTGATGTCCATATTTACTTTATGTGGCGAAGGGTAGTGCAAGTATACAAGTATTTCATTATTCTACTAATTGTCCTTTCAATTGGCAGTTTCAAATTATTGGAGGTTTCGATATTAATTTGCAGATAAAAGACCTTCAAAGAAATGAAGGTCTCAGACTGTAGACAAACTCGATGAAAATCGAGTTTGCCTACAGTTTTTTTATGGCTTGTACAATTTGAACGTTGATTGGAACGTAGGGCACTCGCTTTCCGCGGGCGGTCCGGGAGCCTCCTCGGCTTGCGCCTGCGGGGTCTCTCCTAGACGCGCTTTTCCCGCAGGAGTCTCGCACCTTCCGCTCCAATCAACTTTGTTATAAAATTTAGATAGAACCTCTTTCGTCCAAAACACGCCTTGCCTTCATATCGAAACGTGGAAGGATGTTTGTTTCTACGACGTCTACATCAATTCTTAAACCGACACGGGCTCTTAAATGTGTGGCTAAAATGGATGCGATATCTGCCTTTGTTTCAATTTGCAGCTTTATTTGATCCATACCGCTTTTAGTATAATATATAATGCGGTATTCAGTTATTGCTGAAAATTCACGTACAATGGCTTCAATGGAGGATGGATATATATTGATTCCGCGAATGACTACCATGTCATCTTTGCGTCCGATAATTCCCTTTGGAAGAAGTTTATAAGTATTCCCGCAAGGACAGGATTCACTAGAGTGAAAAACTATATCTCCGGTTCTATAGCGAATAAGTGGATATCCAAAACGACCTAAGTTCGTTAGTACCAATTCCCCTCGTTCTCCAATTTCTACAGGTTTGAGCGTATCTGGATTGACTACCTCCGCAATAAATTCTGATTCATTAACATGAAGACCATTATGCTCCGAGCAGGAATACCCGTAGGCGCCCATTTCAGTCATGCCTACATGGTCAAAAAGAGTAGCTCCCCAAATAGTTTCAATTTGCTTTCTAATTGAGGGAACCGATCCGCCTGGTTCACCTGCAGTAATGATTTTTTTGATTCTCGTTTCACGTAAGTCGATATTATTTTTTTCTGCTACTTCTCCAAGGTGTAACGCATAGCTTGGGGTGCCGAGAAGAACAGTGGCGTCATTTTCAATAAGACTATTCAGCCTTTCCTTGGAAGTCTGGCTTCCTCCGGTAATAACTAATGCCCCTAATTTTTTTGCTGCTTCAAAAGCACCCCAGAAACCGATAAAAGGTCCAAATGAGAAGGCTAGGTAAACGGTATCATCTTTCGTAACACCGCTGGATCGAAATACTTCAAGCCAACAATCCTCCCACCAGCTCCAGCTTTCCTTCGTATCCATAACTTTCAATGGCATTCCTGTTGTTCCTGAAGTCTGATGATAACGAACATATTCTGATTTAGTGAAAGTATGGTTTTTTCCATGAGGAGAAAAATTCTTTTGATCTTCCACCAATTCGGCTTTTGTAGTAAAGGGTAGCTCTTGCAAATCTTTAGAAGACCGTATCGGAAAAGATATATTATCTAGCTTTTCTCTATAAAACTCATTATATTGAGAAACAAATACGAGCATTTGGTTGAGTTTTTGAAGTTGAGTATCAGACAAGTTAGTATGTAATCCGGGTTGCGGTTGACTTGCTACCATGAAAAATTCCTCCTTTTAGTTTTCACTATATTTACAGCGTTAACATTAATTAGTTATAAAATTATGATAATTCCTTCTATAGTTCTAGGATAGTCCTTGATTCCTCTATATTGAAAAATCCAAAACGATTTTAAAAGTTTATGAAAAAAAGAAAACTGTACTATAACAAAAAAAGTCTTTTTTGCTGTTCTTGATCTAAATTTTTATTTTTGATTTTTAAAAAGGTTTTTTCTATTTAGATATAGAAATAATAGAAGAGATTGCATTTTCGGATAGTTAATTTGGAAGTTTATTGAATGCCAAAGCAGTAGGGGGAATTTCAAGATGTAGATTTACATGTTGAAAAAAATAAAAGAGGATTAAATAGGAGGATAGTTTAAAAAAACCCGAATAGGGACAATTGTCCACTGATTCGGGTCTGCTTGATTATTCAGCCGTTACAGCTTCTTCAATTTTCTGTAGTCTTTCTGCAACTTCTTCTTCAGATAAGTTATGCTCGACTACATAGCGGTTACGCGGATGCACCCGGCATTCGTGAGTACAGCTGCGCATATGTTTGTGTTCGTTTTCTTCACTGCAAAGGATTTTCTTGTTGCACTCAGGGTTAGCGCAATTGACATAGCGTTCACATGGTTCGCCAGAGAAAATATCACGACCGACAATGACATGTTCTTTTTGATTGATCGGAACAGCAATTCTTTCATCGAATACATACATTTGACCATCCCAAAGGTCGCCTTGAACTTCAGGGTCTTTCCCGTAGGTTGCGATGCCGCCGTGAAGCTGACTAACATCCTCAAAGCCTTCTTTGACAAGCCAGCCGGAGAATTTCTCGCAGCGGATTCCACCTGTGCAATAAGTAAGGATTTTTTTACCTTCAAACATCTGCTTGTTTTCTCGTACCCAATCCGGAAGGTCACGGAAATTCGTGATATCTGGCTTGACTGCGCCTCTGAAATGACCTATTTCATATTCGTAGTCATTTCTGGCATCAAGGACGACTGTATTCTCATCTTGCATTTGCTCGAAAAATTCCTTCGGGCTCAAATAGTTGCCTGTTGTCTGATTAGGATTGATGTCATCTTCCAATCGAAGCGTGACAAGTTCATTTTTCGGACGAACATGCATTTTTTTGAAAGCATGACCATCTGCTTCATCTATTTTAAACACGATATCAGCAAAGCGGGAATCGCTTCTCATCATGTCCATATATTGGTTTGTTTGTTCAATCGTACCTGAAACAGTTCCGTTGATTCCTTCTGATGCCACTAGGATTCGGCCTTTTAATTCAAGCTCTTTACAGGCTGCAAGATGCTC
Source organism: Peribacillus sp. NPDC096540 (assembly GCF_050278525.1). Taxonomy (NCBI): domain Bacteria; kingdom Bacillati; phylum Bacillota; class Bacilli; order Caryophanales; family Bacillaceae; genus Peribacillus; species Peribacillus sp. NPDC096540. The sequence continues at coordinate 64,449 of NZ_JBNNTG010000024.1, forward strand.
TGCTGCGAATTCCTCGTGGTTCTCGATTGGTACATATAAATAGTACAGTAAAACTCTATAGGGCTTTGTTTCCATTTTTGATTTACCACCTATGTTTTATATTTGCAAGATATAAAGGGTGATCATTAAGACACTTTTCTCTTACAGACAATCATTATACCAAGAAAACGTAAAAATGATAAGAGCTTGTAGAAAAATGAAAAGGGAGTTGTATCGAATGTTCAAAGATTTAGTGGGATATCCTATCATTCAAGCACCGATGGCAGGAGGGGCTTCCACTCCTAAGCTTGCGGCTGCGGTATCTAATGCAGGGGGATTAGGCTTTCTCGCGGCTGGCTATAAGACGGCGGAAGCTCTGAAAAAAGAAATTGAGGAGACCCGTCAATTGACGGATCACCCATTTGGGGTGAATGTCTTTGTACCAAGTCAAGAGGTTGTTGACGAAGAGATACTATCTGCCTATCGTGAAAAAATAGAAAAAGAGGCTGAGAGTGTAGGGGTTTTGATTGGGGAAGGAATCAGCGATGATGATGATTGGGTAAATAAATTAGCCGTATTAAAAGAGTTGCGTGCTGCTGTTGTTAGTTTTACGTTTGGATGCCCTAAGACAGATGTAATAAGGGAGCTACAAAGCGTAGGTTCCATTATTGTCGTAACAGTAACCAACCTTCATGAAGCAAAAACGGCGGCTGGGGCAGGTGCGGATGTACTATGTGTACAAGGTATTGAGGCAGGGGGGCACCGAGCTAGTTTTGAAAACCGGATAGAAGAAGATTATGGTCTATTAGTGTTAATACGAATGATTAAAAATGAACTGGAGTTACCGATTATTGCGGCAGGCGGGCTGATGCATGGAATGGATATCGCTGCCGTACTTGCAGCAGGGGCAACAGCGGCACAGTTGGGTACAGCCTTTCTTCGATGTCCCGAGAGTGGCGCGAGTCCCGTTCATAAGGCAGCTCTCAATGATTCGCGTTTTACTCAAACAGCGGTTACTCGAGCCTTCAGCGGCCGCCGGGCACGCGGTTTAGTGAATCATTTTTTAACTGAGTATGATAATGATGCACCGGCCGCGTATCCTTATGTTCATCATATGACCAAGCAAATGCGAAAAGCAGCAGGACAAAAAAACAATCCTCAATTGATGGCTTTATGGGCAGGACAGGGATATAAAATGAGTAGGGAACTTCCAGCATCTGAATTGATATCACTGCTTGTTGAGGAACTAAAAGGAGAGCACTAATGGAGATAAGAAAATTATATCCAGATGAGTTACCTCCCATGCACTTGTTGCTATTAGCCGACCCTTCAAGGGGTTTGGTCGATGCATACTTGGAAAAAGGGATGTGCTTTGTAGCTGAAATAGATGAGCAGATAATCGGAGTGTATGTTTTGTTAGAAATAAGACCTGAAATAATAGAGATAGTCAACATAGCAGTGGTAGAACAACTTCACGGAAGAGGGATTGGAAAGCAACTAGTCATGCACGCTGTTCACTATGCTAAGTCACAAGGTTACAAAACCATTGAGATTGGTACGGGGAATTCAGGGATAGGGCAGCTTGCCCTTTATCAAAAATGTAGTTTTAGAATAACTGGGGTCGATCGAGATTTTTTTATTAGGAACTATCCAGAGGCTATATATGAAAATGGAATTCAATGCCAGGATATGATTCGTTTATCACAAAGTATATAAAATAACCAAGGTAAGGGAGTTTGTGTAAGGGGGAAATCTATCGAGCTTTTATTAGAACCACAAAGAAGAATTATATGACTTGATTGATACAAACCGGGAACATCTGCGTAAATGGTTACTATGGGTCGATAAAAGAAAAGTACCAGAAGACTTTGAATCAATCATCATAATGTGGCTGAAAAACTACGCAGACAACTACGGATTTGACGCAGGGATTCGAATGGATAGAAAGCTGGTCGGAATGATTGACCTGCACTATATCGACTGGAAAAATAAATCGACAAGTATCGGTTATTTCCTTTCAGAAAAGGTACAAGGCTGGGGTATTATTACAAAATGTATAGCTTCATTAGTGAATCATCTCATTACAGATTTGAAAATCAATCGAATTGAAATTGAGGTTGCACGTAATAATAGCAAAAGCAGAGCTATTCCTGAGAGGTTGGGATTTATCCAAGAAGGAATCAAAAGAGAAGGGCAATGGCTCTATGATCATTATTAAGATGTAGTGATATATAGTCTATTGGCGAGTGATTGGGAAAGTAAATAACAAAGGCGTTCTATAGTAAAAAATTCGGGGGAATGCCTGCTGTGGTGAAAGTCTGTACGTACTTAGGAGGAAAAGGCCGTGTTCTTTGGGGATATGATTTATCTTCTTTTTGCTTTACTAATGCCGCTTTTATTTGCGATTGTCGTATTCATATTCATTCGATCAACGAAAAAGCAAAAGGATTCGTTAACGAAAATCGAGGGAAATCATAATGAATCATCTGAAAAAAAGTAGCAGGATAAAAAGAGTGTCCAAAAATAAATGGCACTCTTTTTACCTATTCTCATTTTTCCAAAAATGCTTCCAACTTTTGCTTCACAATAGGCCATTCGTGCTTGAGAATGCTGTAAATCATGGTATTTCTCACCCGTCCATCTTTCAGTTTTTTCTCCATGCGTAATAATCCCTCTTCAACGGCGCCAAGCCTAATTATGGCCGCACGTGAATTTATGTTCAATTCGTCAGTCCTAAATTCAACTCGATTCATTCGCCACTTTTCAAATGCTTGCTGTAAAAGCAGGTACTTACATTCTGTGTTAACGGCTGTCCGCCATTTGGTAGGGTGATACCAAGTTGAACCGATTTCTAGTGTCTGATTGTCAAATTGAATATTTCTTAGGCTAGTGCTGCCAATAATCGAATCATTAGCTTGATCGATAACGACAAAGGGATAATGGAGTCCTTTTTCCCTTGTTCGAATTCCTTCCTTTACATAGGACACAGCCTCTTCATATGTCAAAATCTTTGTTGCGCTCCATTCCCAAATTTCAGATGGGAGGGAAGCAGCATAAAGCGGTTCAATATGATTTTCCATCATTGGGGAGAGGGTCACATGTTTCCCGATTAGTTCTGTGTAATCCATAATTTTCCTCCTGTTGGTTGATATCTCAATTATAAAAATATTCTGGTCCTGTAATAAGGACCAGAACTGATATAATTTATAGAACCAGTTTTAAGGGAGGTCAAGATGTTTGAAATCACTATAACTCTAGAAAAAACAAAAAAAGAGCCGTTATATCTTCAGTTGTATGAATATTTTAAAGTGGAAATTCAGAATGGACAAATAAAGGCTGGAATTAAATTACCTTCTAAACGAAAGCTTGCCGATCATTTAGGAATAGGCTTGAATACAGTAGATACAGCTTATCAGCAGTTAATAGCAGAAGGATATGTGGAAAGTCTTTTAAGGAAAGGCTATTACGTAGCTGATTTAGAACGGATATTACCTATTATGGACCAGTTGCCTGTTGCTGAGAGATTGATACTCCCTCAACGTGAAACGAGCAAGATAGATTTCAGCCATGGACGGGTCGATATAGACTCATTCCCGCATTCCGTGTGGAAAAAATGTTTAATTAATACTGTGTACCTTCAGGAAAAAGAATTGTTTATCAGTGGTGATTCTCAAGGTGAAGTCGGTCTCCGAACTGAGATTGCTGCCTATCTTTTTCAATCAAGAGGAGTCCGCTGTGTTCCTGATCAAATCATAATCGGTGCAGGTACACAGTATTTAATCCATCTTCTAAGGCTTCTTCTTGGTAACGAGCGGATCTTTGGCTTGGAAGACCCAGGCTTTCATCGGGTTAGGGAGGTACTGAGGTTGGAGGGAGCTGATATGGCATTCATTCCATTAGATGAAAGTGGAATGAGTGTTGACTCTTTGAAAGAGAGTGCAGCGAATGTTGCCTATGTCACTCCTTCCCATCAATTTCCTTCCGGAATGATCATGCCGATAACTAGAAGGGTGGAATTATTGAATTGGGCAGAGGGAAAAAAGGGTTATATTATTGAAGATGATTATGACGGGGAATTCCGTCATGCAGGTAAATCCATTCCTTCCTTACAAGGATTGGACGCAAATGGAAGGGTCATCTACTTAGGCACCTTTTCAAAATCGTTGATTCCAACGATTAGAGTGGGCTATATGGTTTTACCAAAGGAGTTAGCTAATCTTTATCATGAAAAGTTAACAGGTTACAAACAGACCGTTTCCAGAATGATTCAAGAAACGATCTGTCTTTTTATGGAAAATGGCCATTGGGAACGCCATCTTAATAAAATGCGTACGATTTATCGTAAAAAGAATAAGGTGTTGCTGAATGCAATTGAAGAGAACTTTAATGATCTTGTAACTGTAATCGGTGAAAAGTCAGGATTACACGTTCTGTTAAAAGTAAAAAACAGTAGCACAGAGTCAGAGCTCATTCAAACGGCTGCTAGTGTTGGCGTGAGAGTCCATCCAACTTCGGTTTATCATTCAAAGAAGGTAAAAGACCCTACTATTTTAATTGGGTATGGTGGTTTAACCGAAAGGGAAATCGAAGAAGGAATCCGACTTTTAAAAAAGGCATGGCTTTAGCTCGATGCTTACTCAAAAGAGGTCAATGGAAAAGGCCATAACTAGCACTTCTTCCACAATAATATAAGACACCCAATTTAGTTTCTTATATTATTGAGGATTTTAAGGACCGTCTGGAAAAATAAGTCCTGCTCTTCTTCAGTTATGCCATCCAGGGCTTTTCCTTCGATCTTTTCTGCAATCTTAAGGCATTTTGTATGTACTTCTTTGCCCCGGGGAGACAGCTCAATTCGCTTTTCCTGTTCATCTTTACCAGGGACCTGCTTAATCATATTATTCTGTTCCATACTGTTGACCGAACGTGTGATGATAACACTATCTACATCCAAGTAATTGCAAATATCGGGTATGGTGGAATATCCACAGTTCTTTAAATAATTCAAGATCGTCCACTGATTATGATAAATTTCAAGGGCTGTAATTTGTTCATTCATTTTACTAACTAATGATCTGGATACTTGTAAATATTGATGAAATAATTGAGTAGGGTTCGTCATATGATTCTCCTTTATAATGGTTGACCAATCCATTATATTCTTTAATTCTTAAAAGTCTATTGTAAAGAATCATTCATTTCAGTCAATGTTTTTTTTTGGAAGTAAGGGGAGGAAGAGAAGTATAATAGTGAAAGAAATAGACAAGGGGTGATCAAAGCCTCTTTAAATTATTTTATTAAAATCAAGAAGTAAATAAAAATCCTTATGAAAAGAGGGCTATTATTTAATTTTCTATGTAAATGGATACCGTTAATTATAGCTTCGTTTTTCCTTCAAAGGGGCTGCCGCCAGAAAAGATAAGCTTCCAATCGGGATCACTTACAGTATATTACAACATGAATTATTGCAGAAAAAACCAGCCTTGGATTGGCTGGTTTTTTCTTTAAAATCTTTCGCTGGTGGAACGGTGTTTAGTTTCCTTCTTATTTCGTTCTTCTTCTCGTTCATATTTAATTTCATCAATTGGTAAATCTTCAATGGGCATGACAACTTGGTCGCGTTCTAGCTGCTTTTCTTGGTTCTCTTTGAATGCCTTATATTTATCGCTACGCTCTTCAAGAAACTTTTCTTTATCTTTGTTATCCAATGTCAATCCCTCCATTTCTTTGTTTCTCTTTTTCCCCTTATTGAGAAAATAAAACGTATAAGCGAAATATATGTGATATTGTCTCATAAATATAAGGAGAAACAAGAAAGGCAAGGAGGGTTTATTTAGTGAATGTTGCTTTGTTTTTTCGATGGCTATGGAGGGGGTTTTTCTTTTTAATTATACTATTTTTAATTCCCTATTCATGGGCATTAATTTTGGCGTTACTAACAGCTGTTCTTTTGGATGGATTAGTCCGGCTAATTAGTAAAACGTTAAAACTACACCGCCTTTGGGCCGTTTTAATTTCTTTTATTCTATATGTAGGCGGGCTCATGAGCATCACATATTTTTTACTTTCGGTTTTAATCAAGAGGATCATTGTCTATTCGGAGAAATTTCCTGGTTTTATTCGTGAGTTGTATCTGACGGCTATTCTGCCTGTTATTAGGCAATGGGAGCAATATTCTCAAACGTTGCCGCCAAACCTCATTCAGTCGATTGAACATACGATGGAAAAAGGGGTCAAAGCGCTAGAAGGGTTTACAAAGGATTTTGTTCAGGACATGGTCCAGTTTGTTACACTTGTTCCTGGATTTTTCATTGATTTTTTGATTTATTTAATTGCTTTGTTTCTCATCAGTTTAGAATTACCAAAGTTAAGAAAAAAGGCTGTTCTTTTTTTAAAAACGTCCACATATCAAAAAATATCACTAGTTTATCAAGATTTAAGTATGGCAGCAATAGGCTTCATTAAGGCTCAAATCTTGTTAAGTTTATTCACGTTTGTCATGGCTTATACGGGACTATGGTTGTTAAATGTGAAATATACGATGTTATTGACACTACTAATAGTTGTAGTGGACATTCTTCCTATACTGGGAACAGGATCTGTACTTGTTCCTTGGGCCATTATTGTTTGGGTACAAGGAAACCATAATCTTGGAATCGGCCTAATTATCTTATTCTTGGTCATAACTATCATAAGAAGGACAATTGAACCTAAGGTCTATTCATCGAATATGGGGTTAACTCCATTGGCCTCGTTAATCAGTCTTTATTTAGGGTTTAAGATGCTTGGTTTTATTGGGCTTTTCCTGGGGCCAGCAGTCCTTATCGTTTATAACACCTTAAAAAAGTCAGGTGTCATCAAGCCTAACTTTAAAATTTGAAAGATTGTTAGAGGTTTTTTGCATGATTTCTTAAATTAGACATATCTTTTACCGCTTTTCCTTGTCCGTTGCATTGATTGCAGTTCCGTGAAAAGAATTGTAGATAGCGGGTTTTCCCTTTCCCTTTGCAGTGCTGGCAAATGGTTATGAGTTTCATAAGTCTTCACTCCTTCATAAAATATAGCTTCTCTAACAGTATGAAACAATAAAGGTTGAACTATACTTAATGTTGTCAGTCAAAATAATAAGATGGGGTTTTCTTATATAATATGTGAGTTTTTTGTTTCATGTACCTAAATCCTGAGGTTAAGTATTGAAGAATAAAAATAACCCCTGCTCATAATAGAGCGGGGGTCATTTATCATGAAACAATTTCAGTTTGAGATATCATCGGAAATTCTTTTACTTCGCCTACGACTTTTGCTGGTTTATATATTTCAATATAGCAGATATGGTGGTCTTCCATTTCTTTTATTTTAAAGTGATAGGGACCATAAGTTAGGATATCACCTTGTTTGGCTTCATAATTCTCGGTAAGAATCCATCCGCCCATCGTATCAATATCTTCATCGTTGATATCCAGTCCAAGTAAATCATTCATTTCACTTACTAATACCTTTGCATCGATAATATAATGATCTTCTTTTAATTTGCGAACATCTGGTACTTCATCTAAATCGAATTCGTCTCGGATATCTCCAACAATTTCCTCAAGAATATCTTCAACTGTTACCAAACCTGATGTGCCACCGTATTCATCCATGAGGATAGCCATGTGAATACGTTCTTTTTGCATCTTTAAAAGTAAATCGTGAATCGGAATACTGTCAATGACACGGATAATAGGGCGAACATACCTATTTATCGTTGACGTAGCCTGATTACTTTTATCCATCATTTCTGTGAATAGTTCTTTGATATTGACCATTCCGATAACATGATCTTTATCGCCGTCGATGACAGGATAGCGAGTAAAGTTCTCTTCAGTCATTATGGTGAAAAATTGCTGAATCGTATCATCTTTAGAAATCGTAGCGATTTCTGTACGTGGAACCATGATTTCTTTTGCAATTCGATCATCGAATTCAAAAATTTTATTCACATATTTAAACTCTGATTGGTTAATTTCGCCACTTTTGTAGCTTTCGGAAACAATGATACGAAGCTCTTCTTCTGTATGAGCCAAATCATGTTCAGAAACTGCTTTTAATCCGAGCATTTTTGTTAGCGTCCTTGCAGAGCCATTCAGTACCCAGATGAAAGGATACATGACTTTATTGAATGCAATTAAAGGTTTAGCAACAAATAAAGTTACCTGCTCTGCTTTTTGAATCGCCAATGTTTTCGGTGCCAATTCTCCAATAACTACATGTATGAAGGTGATTAAAGAGAAGGCAATCGCAACTGAGAGTGCATGTGAAGCGGACTCAGGAAGATTTAATTGAATTAAAAGTGGCCGCAAAATGTGTTCAACTGTCGGTTCTCCAAGCACCCCAAGCCCTAAAGCAGTTATAGTAATTCCGAGCTGACATGTTGACAAATATTCATCGAGATTGGATGTGACCTGCTTTGCAGAAACAGCATTTGGCTTGCCTTCTTCAATTAATTGATCAATCCTCGTGCTTCTCACTTTAACAATTGCAAACTCCGTAGCTACAAAAAATGCTGTTAAAGCAATTAAAATGGCAATAAGAACCAAGTTTATTATGTCCAAATAGTCTCCCTTAACTCGCCTCTGAGACGAATAAGGAGTACACCTCCTACATTTTTAAAATATACAAGTATATTTTTTTTTGCTTGCTAAATACTGTCGGGAGTAAACCTAACGAGCTGTAAGTTTTAAGAAAAGCTATATGTGTAACAGCTCGAATTCCCGGTTTTTAAATGATAAAGAGAATACTAGTGTATGCGATTAGCGATGCTCAGACGGGAAAAAGAAGAATTTCTGCATGAAGAAATGCACAAGCTTTTCAAAAGTATGCCCTTGTTCGTCAGGCAAAGCAGCGTCCGTCCGTCAAAACGAACATTCTTTAATATCCCATCCAATCACCTCAGTTTAATAAATTTAAATACTTTTATTATAGAAATAGTTAGTCATTCAGTCAAACGGCTTACAACTCCTTAAATCCGGTATATTCCTTGTAAAGGATCACTTTGATCTTCTAATTAGCGATTTTTGACTGTTTCCTCTGCTTTACCGTATTTATTATAGAATATTCAGAAAACAAAAGGGCTGTTCTCACAAAAATTGGATAGTTTCATTATTTTTTGGATTGTATAAACATATTCTATAGAAACTGGACAGGTTTATGCATTATAAAAGAAGGTGGGGGCATGAAGCTTATGGAAAGAATGGCAGCGATTTTTGCTGGAAGCATGCTTGTAGGGGTGGGAATCAATTTTTTTCTGATACCTTATCATTTATTAGATGGTGGGATGATAGGGATTGGGCTGATTTTTCATTATTATATAGGGCTTCCAACAGGGATGGGTGTGATTTTGGGTAGTATTCCATTATATATATATGCATGGTACTTTGAAAAAAAACTATTTGTTAACAGCTTGCATGGCTTACTTTTTTCCTCTTTATGTATCGATATCTTTTCCGAGGCAGTCATCGAATGGAATCTTCCTGTTTATGTTAGTGCAATAATTGGAGGCGGATTGATTGGGCTTGGGATTGGACTTATGCTACGGTATGGAACATCGACAGGTGGAACGGATATGTTGGCTCAGATCCTTTCTAGTAAGAGCGGGCTAAATGTTGGATTGTTAATCTTCTTTATTGATGGATGTGTTCTCCTTTTCGGACTAAGTGTAGTTGGCATTTCTATCTTTTTTTATTCATTTTTAACGATTATTGCTGTAGCTCTGCTGACTTCAGTGACTGTGATGCGGACTGCATAATGAAAAATTGTATAAAAATCTGAAAATAGGGAAGGATGGGCAATATGAAAAGGACAGATTTTGGGTCTAATAAATAGTAAAGGAAAGTTATTATGAAAAAACTCTATGTGTGTACTGCGTTGTTATTTATGTTAGCCGGTTGTCAGGAGTCTGAAATGCCGGAGGATAAAGAAGTGAATACTGTTATTCCAGAATCAATGGAAGCATCGATCGTCATTAAAGGAAAATTGGTTCCTGGCAAAGAAGTAATACTAGAAACAACAGTAAAACAAGGAAGCCATTTGGTAAATGAAGCTGGTGAGGTTCTGTTTGAAGTAAGAAAGTCGGGACAGGACAAACGGGAAATGCTAGAGGCGAAGAATACAGGAAGTGGTACATATCAAGTGATGCATACGTTTAATGAGCAAGGTAAATATTATGTGATTGCCCATGTAACAGCCAAAGGACTGCATGTGATGCCGGAAAAAGAAGTTGTCGTTGCAAATCATGATAGTGAAGGCGCATCTGCTCATCCAAGTACAGATGTTTCAATTGATTTTCAAAGTAATCCTGTGAAGGCAGGAAGCAGTTCGAACTTTGAAGCAGCTGTTGAATTGAATGGAAAGCCTTTAACAAATGCAGATGTGAATTTTGAGGTGTGGAAAGAAGGCAGCGAAGAAAGCCATTTCACCAAAGCAAAAGAAGAGGAAAAAGGAAATTATCAAAATAAGGTATCTTTCGTTGAACCCGGCACCTATAAGGTTCAGGTACATGTCGAAAAAGACGAAGTACACGAACATCGACTGCAAACGATTCAAGTTAATTGACAAGTGTTAACAGTGACACTGTATGGTTTTTCAGTTGAATTCTTTAAATGGGTTTTATATATTCGTTAATTGGGAAGTTAAAGGATAACGATACCGCAGAAAGGGAGAGTAAGCATGACTAACGAAATAATCAACAAGTATAAAAATCTCGGGATTCATATTGAAAAAACGAAATCTCGTCAGGAGATTTTCATTAATGTTTATCAAAATGACTCATCCTTACTCACCACAGCTGTTTTTTCTCAATTTCTACAAAAACGGGATCTAAAAGAATATTAATGCAATGAGACCGGAGATAATTCTAGCTGGTCTTTTTTTGTGTTTTCGGAAATGAACTCCTTATTGAAGAAGAGAACACTCCATGTAAAAAATTGAATAGAACGTTACGTGCTGCAATAGGATAGAAGGACAAACATTTTGAAATTAGCCTTAAGGGGAGTCCGATTGCATGATGTCACAGCTTATTATGACGATATTAAATTTGTTCGCAGGAATGGGGTATATAGGGGTTTTATTAGGATTAATGGTCGAAATCATCCCGAGTGAGCTCGTTCTCGGATACGGAGGTTATTTAGTTGGTCAGGGTAAAATGAACTTTTGGGGAGCTGTCCTTGCAGGTGTAGTAGGAGGGACGATAGCACAATTATTTCTGTATTGGGCGGGGTATTTCGGAGGACGGCCATTTCTTTTAAAGTATGGGAAATATGTATTAATAAAAGAAAAACATATCGTAATGGCTGAAGAGTGGTTCCATCGTTATGGGGTAGGAGTGGTTTTTACGGCTCGCTTTATCCCGGTCGTCCGCCATGCTATTTCCATCCCTGCTGGAATTGCGAAAATGTCTGTTTGGAAGTTCATCTTTTATACGGTTGCTGCTGTCATACCTTGGACCATTTTATTCCTAACCTTAGGACGGATTCTCGGGGAGAATTGGCAGCAGATTAGTGAGATTACTTCCCCCTATTTAATTCCGGTAGCTGGTTTTTCCTTTGTTCTTATCATTCTCTATATTATTTGGAAAAAAAAGAGTACACCTCCAATCGTAACGGTCAGGAAAATGGGCCGGTTTTCCGATAAGTGATCATTTCAAAAAACAGCCTCGTAAAATTTACTTTTACGAGGCTGTTTTTTATTCGTTATCCTTGAGAAAGGTCTTCTTCAAGAGGTAGCTGTACGACCTTTTTTGTCACTTCAATAAAACGAATGGCGTGATCTTCCATTTCAATCACTTTAAAGCAAAATCCGTCTTTTTCCATGATGTCGCCAACATTTACATCATAATTCTCCGTTAAAACCCATCCACCGATTGTATCAACATCATCTTCTTCTAAATGAATGCCGAGTAAGTCATTCACTTCCTTTACAAGAAGTTTAGAGTCTAAAATATAGTGGCCATCATTAATTTTTCGGATGGATGCGACTTCATCAATGTCAAATTCATCGCGAATTTCACCAACGATTTCCTCTAGGATATCTTCAACCGTGACGAGACCGGAAGTACCGCCGTACTCATCCATCAAGATCGCCATATGAATGCGCTCTTTTTGCATTTTAAGCAGTAAATCATGAATCGGAATATTTTCCATGACCCGAATTATTGGACGAGTATAATTTTCAATTGATATGTTTTGGATTTCTCGGTTCTTAATAAGATCTGAGAAAACTTCCTTTAAGTTGACTAAACCGATAACATGGTCTTTATCACCTTCGACAACAGGGTACCGAGTGTATTTTTCCAGTTTGGCCACATCGACGAATTCTTGTACTGTTTCATCTTTTGAGATGGTTAGAATCTCCGTCCTTGGGACCATGATTTCTTTGGCAACACGGTCATCGAAATCAAAAATGTTACTTACATATTTAAATTCTGACTGGTTAATCTCTCCACTTTTATAGCTATCTGAGAGGATGAAACGCAATTCTTCTTCTGTATGGGCAATTTCACTTTCAGAAGCAGGCTTGAAGCCAAACAATCCGACAACAAAACGAGAAGAATGATTTAATATCCAGATGAAAGGAAAGGCAATCTTATGGAAAAAAATCAATGGTTTGGCAATAGCCAAGGTCACTTGCTCAGCTTTTTGGATGGCTACAGTCTTGGGCGCCAATTCACCCACTACGACATTTATGAACGTTATTAAAGAAAATGCAATAATAAATGTTAAAATATTTGTTATTTCCGCTGGAAAATGTAGTGCCCCAAATAAAGGTTCTACCAATTTAAGAATTGTTGGTTGTCCAAGCCAGCCCAGTCCAAGGGCAGTCACGGTAATTCCAAGCTGTGTGGCTGATAGGTATTCATCAAGATCAGATGTTACCTTTTTGGCCGCAATGGCTTTTCTGTTGCCTTCTTCTATCAATTGATCAATTCTTGAGCTTCGCACCCTGATAATAGAGAATTCTGAAGCCACAAAAAAGGCAGTTAAAGCAATTAAGATTATTACTAATAAAAAACTTAAAATGTCCAAATAGTGTGGGACTTAATTGAATCGTTAGATATGTCGAACGATTTAATTTTCCCAGTCACCTCCCAAAACCAAGAATGAATGAAATGTTGTTATCGTATCAAATGTTAGATGAAAAATAAATATCGTTTTGACTAGTATGGAAATTTATGATGGTTTTTATTTTCAATCTATAGGGTCATTCACCTCGATTAGTAGTGAAACCTAACTATTAGTATAAGTAACTATACTTGAATCAGTCAAAAGTTTTACACTAATGAGCCATGGAAATAACGGATGTTATACTTTATTTTGTTTTTATTTGTATTGAGAAAGTCGTTAAGAAATCTGTTGAATGGCATGTTAAGGTTCCTTGATGTTTTAAAACAATCTCTTTACAAACGAATAGTCCTAATCCTGTACCCCTCTTTTTAGTTGTAATAAACGGTTCGAAAATATTTGGTAGAACCTCATCAGGTATCTTTGGACCATTGTTTGAAATATTTAAGGATAAAATGCCGGATGGTGATTCTGAGCCGGAAATGTATATGGACGGTGAAGGCATTCCCGCAACCACATCAAGAGCATTTAAAATGATATTTAGTAAAACCTGACGAAATTCCTCTTCAGAACCAGAAATCACGGCATCATCAGCGATATTACATGTTATTGAAGCATTTACTTCCAAAATGCTAGGATATAAAAATTCAATCACTTCATTTACTAGCTGGGCGATAGAAAATAGATCTGGTTGTGATTCAAAAGTTTCTTTCTTTGAGATATTAAGAAACTGAGTAATCCGAAGATTGAGCTGATCTAATTCTTTTGAGATAATATCTAGGTATTTTATCTCAGGCTGTTCTGCTTGTAATAATTGAATGAATCCCATGATGGAAGTAAGTGGATTTCTGAACTCATGGACAAAGCTTGAGGTCATTTGGCCTAGGAGTGTCAAACGGTCTTTATGGTTAGGGCTAATAAACTGATATTGTTCTTCAAGCTCCTTCGTTATTAATTCGGTAAAATAGGATAATGCAAAATGAATGAGTTTATCGAAGTAAGCATTTATTTGATGAATTAGATTGGCTACTTCTTCTTTAGTTGCCTCAGAATTTAGTACATGATCAATGATGATGGATCTACCGGTAGCCACAGTGGCACAGAAATTTTCCATATTTAACTGCTTTTTAATTCGATCAGACGCAATTTTTTCTCCTAAGACCTTCAGTACATCTCCTATGTCAGTATCTGATTTTCCAAGCTGATCCATTAGCAGGTTAAAAATATTTTCTACTTCTCCTTTAAAATACCCTATATTTCCATCCGCTAAATGCAATAGCTCTTCATTCCATTTGGAAATGATACTGCTCTTTTGAGAAGATAAAAAGTGAATGGTCATTTCTCGATTAGATACCATTTTGCCCTCCATACTGTAGGAAAATGAATTTTCTTTGAGCTTAAGATTTATGGGTTTGAATAAAATTACAGAATATCAAAATAATTACATTGTGTTTTTATGATAACAGATTAGTGTTCTTTAAACATGCGTCAATTGGGTAAATATTCGGCAATTAAGTGGGAAATACCTTTTTTTGACACTCTTTTATTACTGTAAGTATAGGTTTTTTAAATATAAAAAAGGCATCCGTAAAATAAATGACGGCTACCTTTTTTTCGGAAATATATATGGTTCGATGTGAACGATCACATATTGAATATTATATTCATTTAAAAGGTTTTCCTCGATTTTCACCGTAATATCGTGGCTTTGGATGACTGTCAATAGTGGGTTAACATGAACTGTAGCTTCGAGTAGAATTTCACTCCCATGCATACGGGCTTTAATTTCACTCATGTTTTTAACACCTTCGGTTAATAAAATGGTTTGTCCGATCTGTTGCAGTAGCTGCTCGTCAAAACCATCGGTTAAAGAGATAGAAGCATCACGGAAAATATCCCAAGCTGTTTTGCAGATGATGATTCCAACCACTAATGCAGCTATTGCATCTAGCCAAAAAATCCCTACCTTAGTACCTATAATTCCTATAGAAGCACCAATACTGACCAGAGCATCAGAACGATTATCCTGTGCAACTGCATAAATGGAGGCGCTGTTGATTTTTTTGCTTAATGCTAAGTTGTAGCGGTAAATCCCATACATAAAAATTGCGGAGAATATAGCTACATAAGCAGTCAGCATATTGGGAACCGTTGTTGAATCTTGATTGAAGAAAGATTTTACAGCACTGAAAATAACCTGCAGACCAACTGTAACCATAATGAAGGCAGCTACTAACGAGGCTACAGTTTCCACACGCAAATGACCATACGAATGATTATCATCAGGTGGTCGCTTAGATATTTTTAAACCAATCAATACGGCCATGGAAGCGATGATGTCGGTTGTGTTATTTAAACCATCTGCCCAAAGTCCCTTTGAGTCTCCAAAATAACCAAATGACAATTTAAGAGCAGACAAGAATATGTAAGCGGCAATACTGATGTAGGTGCCTTTTTCAGCCGAAGTTGAATGTTTATCCATGTCTATTCCCTTCCCCAGTGTAAATTAGCCTTAATAAAGATATTTAAACAAACCTTAGTGAGTCTATAGAAAAATTGTCGTATTTATCCATATAATTTGGTTAATAGCAGGTGTATGGAACAGATTAAAGAAGTTGGGTAAAAGAAAAAATATAGCCATTATAAGGGAAAAGAAGGTTATTATAGTATTTGCATTTTCTTGTCTTATCATTTAAAGAAACTAGTAGTATATTCTAACCGAGGATTAAAAATTAAATACTTCAACAAGGGAAGCCAAAAAGTCTGAGAGTGAACTGTTGAGTTGAGACAGTATGAACCTGATAGTTAGTACTAGCGTAGAGATGGAGTTTTGGATACAAGCAAAACTGGGCAGTCATTACCGCTCAGGTGTTGATTTTTTGTTTGCGCAAATAGCAACAAGGTAGGGAAATTATAGACAATTTTTTACTTTTAGAGAAGGAAGAGATATGATCAAAAATAAAACGCTATTTATGACAGAGGTTGCTATTTTTTGCTTCATTAGACTTACAATTTAGTCTCTGTGTTTTTTTTTTCAAGAATCTGGCCAAAAGGAGGCTCGATTTCAATAGCCATGGTACCATGTTTTTTATAGCATTTCGCTGGGGAATTAAGTGGAAAGTTGACCTGATTATTATTGGGGCTTTTTGCAGATTGGTACGGCATGAACTATGAAACCTGTACAAGGGTTTTTTGGTTATTTTCTGCCTTTACGGTTATCAGTATATCCGGGTTATTCATGAACAAGTTTGTAAGTAACTATAAAGAGGAAAAGCGTATGAAAGCGAAAATTGTATGGAATTGGCGGCATGTTTGCGGGTAGTTTCTTGAGGTTTCTTTGTCATTTTATATAAGAACCGTGTATTTTGGTTCTGCGTCGCCAAAGTGGAGGCCTGTAGCCATTTATTCATTCATAAATAATGTGACTTATATGCTGATCAATTTTATTTTATCGGCACTTGTGGTAATGAAGCTATAATTCGGCTGCTTCTAAGGTGTTGCTGAAAAAAGCCTATTAAAAAGAAGCTAGATTCCTTATAGAATCCGGCTTCTTTTGAGGAATATCCAAATAAAGCACAAGAATGAGCAGGCTCCTTTTTACTTTGCAATAAATACCGAACAGGGAGCGTTTTTCGCAATGGAACTACTTGTACTGCCAAGAAAGAATTTTCTAGCCCGCTTTTAGCGCTATTACCGACAACGATGAGGTCAGCCGCAGTTTTTGCTGCATAGTCGCATACGCTATCTGGCGCATGACCTTCCAATATTTCGAATTTCCCCTTGACTTGACATTCACTTAGCAATCTAAGTGTATTACTTTCTGCGTTTTGAACACTATTTTCGAAAACGGAATAGGTATCATTTGTCTTTTGATGTTCTGATTGTTCAACCTCCACAACGGGATGTGTTTGGACGGGGGCTACATAAAATCCTGCAGAAGGTACGAGTCCCGGGGCGGATGCGTTTCCTATAATACGCTGTTCAACTTTATCATTTAGAACATGAACAACGGTCAGCTCAGCTTTAGGAAAAGCCTTTTTCAATGTTGCTCCATATTCTACTGCCCGTTTACTCTCTTCATTTCCATCATAAGCGACGACAATATGTTTTAATTCTTCCATTAATATCATCTCTCCTCATTTTCAATGTCTTTAAAAGTGTTATACCCACTTTTGGATGGCTTCACGCCTCTTGGTTGTGTATATTGATCACAAACACATGTAAAGGAGAAGTAGAAAGCTTGCGTGAACAGGCAAGGATGAATCCGAGGTCTTCAGTTGGTTGATTTGTTTTCTTATCGCTTAATAAGAGAAGGGAATTCCTGGAGTAACCGGTTATAAGAAAAAAGATGAGGTGACATCATGCTTCGCCTTTTATTTAATCGACGAGTTTTCTTTAATAAAAAGGGTAAAATATTATTAATGTAACATGTCGTAGATGGGAAAATGGGGGTTCAAATGAAAGGGTTAGTGAAAATAGGTCTGATAATAATATTGGTAATGGCAGTTTTTTGTGCCGGTTTACTATTTTATTTCAAGCAAGGTGCAGATATAAGTCTTCTTCAAAATCAACTTCAACAACCGACAGGGATCTATGATCTCGACGGGAATCTTGCCAGTACTATTACGGCAAATAAATCTGAAGGTGTTGCAATAGAGGAAATACCAGATCATATGAAACAAGCGGTTGTATCCATTGAGGATCATCGTTTTTATGAACATCATGGCATTGATTATCAAGCAATTTTGCGTGCATTAGTTAAAAATGCGAAAGCTGGAAGCATTGTCGAAGGAGGGAGTACGCTTACCCAGCAGCTTGTGAAGATTACGATGCTGGAATCGAATCGAACTCTGAAACGGAAGATAGAAGAGTTTTTTCTAGCTCAGGAAGTCGAAAATGAGTATACAAAAGATGAAATTCTAGAAATGTATTTGAATCGAGTCTATTTCGGACATGGGGCATGGGGAATCAAAAAGGCCGCAAATATTTACTTTTCCAAGGAAGTCTCAGAATTGACCGTCGCAGAGGGAGCATTGCTTGCGGGTGTCATTAACCTGCCATCCAAACTTGATCCGTACAAAAATTTAGACGGTGCAGTTAAACGACGTGACTTAGTTCTTTCGAGAATGGCAGAACACGGGTATTTGACGGAAGATGAAGAAACTGCGGCAAAAAAAGATGAGGTGACTCTTCATCAGGGTGGGCAAAATACTGATCCATTAAAAGGAAAGTATCCCTACTTTGTCGACCATGTTCTATCTGAGGCATCCAGTAGGTATGGAATTGAGCTCGAGGAGTTGCTTACAAAGGGGTACAAAATTTACACAACTCTAGATCAAACCATGCAACAGGCTACAGAATCAGTTTATGCCAATGATGCTAATTTTCCAGTTGGGACAAGTACAGACGAATTGGTACAAAGCGGGGCAATCCTTCTTGATCCGAAAACAGGTGGAATCAAAGCTTTGGTTGGCGGCAGAGGTAAACATCAATTCATGGGATATAACCGGGCAACCCAATTGACGAGATCTCCTGGTTCGGCCATTAAACCGCTTGTTGTTTACACGCCAGCAGTTGAAGAGGGTTACGATATTACCACTCCTTTAAAGGATGAAAAAATGAGTTTTGGGGAATATGAGCCAACAAATCTAAGTGGTATATATAAAGGAGAAGTACCGATGTACGAAGCGGTGATGAATTCCTTAAACGTACCTACTGTATGGCTATTAAATGAAATCGGTATCGATAAGGGATTGGATTCACTCAAGCGGTTTGGGATTCCATATAAAAAAGATGACCGAAATCTTGCAATTGCTTTAGGGGGCATGGAGAAAGGGGTCTCCCCGCTTCAAATGGCCGGAGCCTTTTCCGCATTCGCCAACGATGGAAAACGGATGGAGTCGCATGCTATTGTAAAAATAGTAGGTATTGATGGAAAAGAGTTAGCATCCTGGGAGGAAAAAGCCACAAAAGTAACCTCTAAGGCCGTCGTCGACAAAATGAATACAATGCTGCTTGGTACAGTAGAATATGGAACAGGAAAAAATGCAGCTGTTTCCGGTTATGAAATAGCAGGTAAAACAGGATCAACACAAGTTCCAATCGAAGGGATTTCAGGGGTTAAAGATCAATGGTTTATCGGTTATACACCTTCATTAGTTGGTGCTGTCTGGGCTGGATATGATACGACTGATGAAAAACACTATCTAACCACACATAGTAGTCAGGGGAGTGCGCTCATCTTTCAAAAAATAATGTCGCAGGCTTTACAAAATCAGGCGTCACAATCTTTTAAGACACAAGATATAGGGCCGCTCATAGCTGAACAACAGACAAAAGAAGAAGAAGTGCAAAGAAATCAATATTGGATTGACAAAGGTAAACAGATTCGGGAAGGATTGAATAAATGGAAAGACTGGGAAGTCCCATGGTAAATATCTAAAGGGAGCATGGATTACATGCTCTTTTCTCGTTCAATTCAGTCACAAAAAAAGACTGTCAAATTGTTGACAGCCTTTTATTGCGCCGATCACCATTAAAATGGTTCTCATTTTATACACCCTCTTCTATACGTAGTTAGAATTTAAATGTTAACTGTTTGGTTCGATTGATAACCCAGTTTACTTGAATCATTCTTTTTGCATATAGTCTGTACTTTTTCGAGCATAGCTTGTACATTCTTGCCTTCTAGTATGACTTTCATAGTTACACACTCCTGAAGAATGAGTACAAAAGAGACAAATGTAGAGAGTTTCTTGGCATCGACCAATTTATGGTTGCAGATAAAATAGATATTACCTTTAAATTCTTTTGTAACTTGATATAGGTTCATAATTTGACGCATAGATAATCGTTTATTTGTTTTAATATCCGAGGAAATTACTTTATTCATGTTGTATACTCCTTTAGTGTTTTTATACTTTTAGCAAGCATAATCAAAGTGTCAGATTAGCCACAATTTAAAGAACAACTATCATTATCCTTATTTGTAATTGTTAGCGGGTTATGCTGTATATTTACCCGTGAGAATGATTTTAAAACCTAAAATTTCAGCTTTTGAAGGGAGAAGGGAAAATGCTTAAACTCATCAAAAATGGAGAGATTTATGGACCAGATTTTATGGGGCAAAAAGATATCCTATTGGTTGGAAAGCAAATTGGTTACATTAAGGATCAGATTGATGTACCTGTTGATTTTGTTGAAGTGGAAGTGATTGATGCAGCTGGTAAAATTATTGTTCCAGGTTTTATTGATGCACATGTCCATATCATCGGCGGAGGAGGAGAAGGAGGCTTTAAAACAAGGACTCCTGAAATTCAGTTAACCGATGCCACGTTAGCTGGTATAACGACATTAATCGGAGTCATCGGAACAGATGGAACGACAAGAACGATGCCAGGGTTGCTTGCTAAAGCGAGAGCTCTTGAAGAAGAAGGAATTAGCTGTTATGTTCAGACCGGTTCGTATCAAGTACCAGTCAAGACTCTTACAGGGAAAATTGAAGATGATTTAATTTTAGTGGATAAAATTATCGGGGTGGGCGAAATCGCTATTGCCGATCATCGTTCCTCGCAGCCGACTTCAGCGGAATTGGCAAAACTAGCATCACAGGCCCGTAATGGCGGACTTTTGTCTGGGAAAAGCGGAATCGTCAACATTCATGTAGGTGACAGCCAGAATCATGTACGGGTAATCGAAGAAGTCGTGGAGACAACGGAAATACCGATCACACAGTTTTACCCGACGCATATTAACCGCAATCCGCATTTATTCAATGCAGGGGTAGCATTTGCAAAAAAAGGCGGCTATATTGATTTTACGACTAGTACCATCAAGAAGTTCCTAGAAGAAGGGGAAGTAAAGGCAAGTACAGCGATCAAACGAGCACTCGATGAAGGCGTTGATATTCGGCAAATCACCCTCACTTCAGATGGACAAGCGAGCCTGCCTGACTTCGATAGCAACGGAAATCTGCGCGGCTTGAACATTGGTACGTGTATGTCCTTATATGAAGCAGTTGTCGATGCGATTCTCAAGGACGGAGTCACTATAGCCGATGCAATCCGTGTTGTGACTGAAAATCCGGCAAATATTTTAAAGCTCGGTAACAAAGGGCGGATGGAGGTAGCTAGAGACGCCGACTTAATTATAGTAAACAAAGAAACATTTGAAATAGATACCGTAATCGCGATGGGACAAATTATGGTAAAAGATGGATTAGCGGTCGTGAAAGGAACATTTGAAAAATAGGAATCATTCCCGTATCCTCGTAGCGGGAAAGGAAATAAATCTCTCCTACATTATAAACTTTGATTTACGGTTGGTAACACGGCCTTTAGCATACATAGCTTCGTTATCTTTGCTTTCTTAAAGTTGCATTTGGCGGTGCTGCTTAACTGATTTATCAAAACTCTTCGATTAATCAAAATGAAAATGGTTTTATACAACTGAAAATTTAAAAAATACCTCCAAAGGCTCGCAATTCTAACTCGGAATGTTTCTCCTTTATTTGAAATCATCTGTTGTTTCGAGTTCAAACTCTCCGTCCTTTAAAATTTACATATTGATTGGCCGGATTCTCAATTAGATGCTCGAAAAAGGTAGGAAAGCCGTTGAGGGAAGAATGGAACATCAAGTTGTACTTGTTCCATTCTTTTTTTTGTGCGTCAGAATGGGTGCAATTTATAGGGGACGCGCCCCGAATCAATCGAAATTATATCTATTAAGTTGAAGAAACTATAGTAGTTTGATTTGGATTTTTCCATTAATGGTGCGAATTTTCAAAATGAAGGTAAAGTATACGATAACGCATTCTAAATAAAGGTAATATACAAAAAATTCATTCTATTTAACATATTATTAAAACCCTTGATGTATTATCCTTTTATATAAGCAAATATAGTTTATGAAAAAGCATTTATTTACAAACATAAAAGACCAAAGAAAATTTTTGGGCTGTTATTTCATGACTGTTCAAATCCTTGGTAAGTTTGCTCATCAAATCTATCTTAAGGGGAGAAATGAAATGGAAAAGACGGAAAACCCAATTTTGAAAGCGCATTCAGAAGAGATTTTACCGGAAATGTATCGTGTATTAGCTCCAAATGGAGAGATTATTGAATCAATTGATGAAAAAATTGATAAATCACTCATGCTTAAGATGTATGAGAGTATGCTTTTGCTCAGAATGTTTGACCGTAAATCAGTTAATCTTCAGCGACAAGGAAGAATGGGGACTTATGCACCCTTCGAGGGGCAGGAGGCATCTCAAATTGGCAGCGCTTTAGCATTATCGGAGGGTGATTGGATGTTTCCGACTTACCGTGATCATGCAGCGGCAATTATTCATGGACAGGAGATGTATCGTGTTTTTCTATACTGGATGGGACACGTTGAGGGTTCAATGTGTCCGGAAGGAAAACGAACTATGCCTCCTTGTGTTCCTATTGCGACTCAAATGGTTCATGCGGTAGGTACGGCTTGGGCAAGTAAGCTTAAAGGAGAAGAGAATGTAAGCATTGCTTATTTTGGTGATGGTGCTACTTCTGAAGGGGATTTTCATGAGGCACTGAATTTTGCCGGTGTATATAAAACCCCAACAATCTTTTTCTGCCAAAATAATGGCTACGCTATCAGTGTGCCTTTTGAAAAGCAATCTGCTTCTGAGACTATATCTCAACGTGCTGATGCGTATGATATCCATGGTGTTCGTGTAGATGGAAATGATATCTTTGCAGTTTGGCTGACTGTAAAGGAAGCAGTCGAAAGAGCGCTTAAAGGTGAAGGTCCTACTTTGATTGAAGCCATTACCTTTCGATATGGTGCCCATACTACTGCAGACAATCCAAATATATATCGTAATCAGGAGGATATTTCAACATTCTGGCGGGAAAATCGTGATCCGATTACACGTCTTAAAAAGTTTTTGATTAAAAAGGGATTCTGGAATGAAGAGCAGGAGGAAATGGTGTTAAAACAAATTAGCGAACAGATTGACATTCACCTCCAAAAAGCAGAAGAGTACCCTAAAGCCGACCCGCTCGATATGTTTAACCATGTTTATGCTGAAGAGTCATGGCACATAAATGAACAGCAGCAAGAATTGAAACAAATCTTAAAGAAGGATGTGAAGAAATAATGAGCAAGCATTTAACTATGATTCAGGCTATTACAGAAGCAATGGACCAAAAGCTTGGTCAGGATGATCGCGTGATGATCTTAGGTCAGGATATTGGAGTAAACGGCGGAGTTTTCCGTTCAACGGAAGGCCTATTTGAGAAGTACGGAAAGGATCGAGTTGTAGATACGCCATTAGCTGAGGCTGGAATCATCGGATCTGCAATTGGCTTAGCTCTTAATGGAATGGTTCCCGTGGTAGAAATTCAATTTCTTGCATTTATTTATCCAGGATTCGAGCAGATTGTTTCCCATGCTGCCCGTATGAGATACCGTACTCGGGGACAATTTGGGGTGCCCCTTGTTATCCGTACGCCTTATGGTGCTGGAATCAGAGGTCCTGAGCTTCACTCCGAAAGCGTCGAAACCTTCTTTGCCCATACTCCGGGTTTAAAGGTGGTTGCACCTAGTAATCCATATGATGCAAAAGGACTACTCATTTCTGCCATCGAAGATCCTGATCCGGTAATCTTTTTGGAGCCGACTAAATTGTATCGAGCTT
This sequence comes from Peribacillus sp. NPDC096540, assembly GCF_050278525.1. Classification (NCBI taxonomy): domain Bacteria; kingdom Bacillati; phylum Bacillota; class Bacilli; order Caryophanales; family Bacillaceae; genus Peribacillus; species Peribacillus sp. NPDC096540. Next base: position 88,203 of record NZ_JBNNTG010000024.1, read on the forward strand.
TTAAGGAAGAAGTTCCTAAAGAGATGTATCAAATACCAATTGGTCAAGCGAAAGTGGTTCAGGAGGGAAGCGACTTAACCATTTTTGCATGGGGAGCTATGTTAAGAGAAGCATTGAATGCCGCGAAAAAGATCGAAAATGAAAAAGGGTGGAAGTGTGAAGTAGTCGATCTTCGAACACTATACCCGTTAGATCGGGATACGATCGTAAAATCCATAAAAAAAACAGGTCGTGGATTAGTCGTTCATGAAGCTCATAAGTCATCCGGATTAGGTGCGGAGATTATCTCTATTATTAATGATGAAGCCCTTATTTACCTTAAAGCCCCTATTAAGCGTGTGACAGGATTTGATGTTCCGGTTCCGCAGTTTTCAGTAGAAGATCATTATCTACCTACTGTTGAACGTGTAAAACAAGGGATAATGGAAACGATTTCATTTTAATTAATGAATAAGGGAGAAGGAGGAACAAGCATGGTAGAATTTAAGCTTCCTGATGTGGGTGAAGGGATGCATGAAGGAGAAATTATCAAGTGGCTCATTAAAGAAGGAGAATCAGTAACGCAGGACCAACCGATAGTAGAAGTGCAAACGGATAAGGTCAATGCGGAATTGACTGCCCCAGCAACGGGCGTGGTCAAGAAAATATTCTTTACTGAAGGGGATATTGTAGAAGTAGGAACCACTATATTTACTATTCAAGAAGAGAACGATATTTCTGTTCCGGAAAAATTCGTTATTGAAAAAGAACCCCTGGTAATGCAACCTGCTGATGTAAAAGGAAATTCGGAGCATATGACAAGTAATCAACATCTTGAGACAGCTCGTGTGTTGGCTACTCCATTTGTACGTCAAATGGCGAGGGAAATGAAGGTTGACATCCAGCAGGTTAAAGGTTCTGGGCCTGCTGGACGAATAATAGAAAGTGACTTGCAACAGTTTATAGAAAATAATCAAAATAAACGGGTCAATGCCAATAACAACGATAATAAAATACTTCAAGATGCAGCTCCTATTGAAACTGTTCAGGAAAAAGAGTTAGAAGAGCGGATTCTGCTTAAGGGTATTCGTAAGAAAATCGCTGAACATATGGTAAAGTCGGTCTCGACCATTCCGCATGTAACACATGTAGATGAATTAGAAATGGATAGATTAAAGGAATTAAAAGATCAATTAAAGACGTATTCAGACGACAAGGATATTAAATTGACTTTTTTACCATTCTTCGTCAAGGCCATTGTTATCGCACTAAAGGAGTTTAAAACATTAAATGCTTCAATTGATGAAAAGACAAATGAAATGGTCTTGAAAAATTATAATCATATTGGGATTGCCACGAATACGAACGATGGTCTCATTGTTCCTGTTATAAAAAATGCAGATCAGAAAACAATTTTCCAGCTAGCTGATGAAATTAGAAAAATGGCAATCCAAGCTCGAGAAGGGAAATTGAGCTTAGAGCAGATTACTGGCAGTACATTTACCATTAGCAATGTTGGACCAATCGGTGGGTTACATGCAACCCCAATCATTAACTATCCCGAAGCGGCAATTTTAGCGTTGCATAAAATGGAACCTCGCATGGTAGTTCGCGATTTAGAAGGTGTTATCCGCTTGATGATGAATATGTCGTTATCTTTCGATCATCGTTTAATTGATGGCGTAACAGCGGTACGTTTTACAAATCGGATTAAGGAACTACTGGAAAATCCAATTCTTTTAGTTGTGGAGATGAGATAAATGGTAGTAGGGGAAGTTGCTATTGAAACAGATGTTATCATCATAGGAGGAGGTCCGGGAGGATATGCTGCAGCTATTCGTCTCGGACAGTTAGGGAAATCGGTTATTCTAATTGAAAAGGATATGCTGGGCGGTGTTTGCCTCAATCGGGGATGCATACCTTCGAAGGCTCTAATACATACAGCTGATCAATTTCATAGGCTTAACGATTTTGAAAAAATGGGAATTCAACTATCTCAAGAGAAAACAGCAGTTGACTTAAATGTTTGGCAGGATTGGAAAAAGGGCATCATTTCTCAGTTGAACCAAGGGATTTCCCACTTATGTAAAGAAAATGGAGTAACGGTGGTGAAAGGTCAAGCAACCTTTTTATCTGATGACCGCATAGGAGTGGAAACTGATGGTGATTTTGAAACCTATAAGTTTGAACATGCAATTATAGCGACAGGGTCTAGACCGTTTATTCCTTCGTTCCTTAATGTAGATGGAAGATATATTTTGGATTCGACAACATCTTTACAGCTACAAGAAGTTCCACCTAGCTTGTCGATTATCGGCGGAGGCTATATCGGTATCGAAATGGGTATGGCTTTTGCAAAGTTAGGTACTCAAGTAACAATTATTGAGATGGCTAATCGTATTCTCCCCCAGGTTGCCGACAACTTGGTCAAGGAAGTAATCCGTAATGCTAAGAAGCTTGGGATAAATATTAAAACATCTACAAGGGTAGAAAAAGCGATTGTGGAAGATGGACAAGTACACCTTCATGTTTCCTCTGAAAAGAATGGGACGGAAGTGATTGTGAGCGAGAAAACACTGGTTACAATTGGAAGGATTCCTAATACTCAAGAGATTGGTCTAAATCAGGCTGGCATTACGATAGACGAAAAAGGCTATATAGCAGTAAACATGGAATGTCGTACTAATGTTCCACATATCTTTGCTATTGGTGACATTACACCTGGTCCAGCTCTTGCTCATCGAGCGTCTAAACAGGGAATTGTGGCAGCAGAAGTAATAGGAGGTTTGCCAAGTGCAATTGACTCCTCTTTTGTTCCCTATGTAATCTTCTCAGATCCACAAATTGCAGGGGTAGGCTTAAGCCGTGAGGAAGCGGAACAACAGGGATATAGCGTCAAAACTGGGAAATTTCCATTCAGTGCCAACGGACGGGCGCTTGCAACGAATGAAACAGAGGGGTTTGCAGAAGTGATCGTGGATGCTAAAAGCCACATATTACTTGGAATGCATATGGTTGGCGCTGATGCATCCAACCTCATAGGTGAAGGAGTACTGGCCCTTGAATTGTCAGCTCGTGTAGAAGATATAGCTCTGAGCATGCATCCTCATCCAACTTTGACCGAAAGTTGGTTGGAAGCGGCTGAAGCAGTTTTGGGGCATGCAATCCACATTGTAAATAAGTAAGTAAATAGAAGAAATTATTTTATTTATTAGGGGTTACTAATACATATAACAATGTAATCCCTAATTAAGTGTGTTCTAGATAATAGATAAGAGATAGAGATAGAGATAGAGATAGAGAGACTAGGCTTAGTGAGCCCATCTTTACGTTAACAGTAAATCTAGATCCGTATTAATTTATTAGTCCAATGACTCTATTTCCGAACTTGGAAATACACCATTTTTCCAAGTGGAAATTATTTGCCTGAAGCTATCCTTCTTGTAATATTTACGATAAACTTTAGCTTGCATCTTTTCATGTTTCCACTCCTTTGTCATAACGACGGTTGATAAGAATCTAACTTATCAAGTCGCTATTCAATAACTAAAAATAGTGATTAATATTTAGTACAAAAAATTAATAGAATAAAGGAGGAATAAGCAATGGAATCAAATAATGGGTCACTACAAAAGAAGTTGTTGCCGCGACATATTAGCATGATGGCAATGGGTGGAGCCATAGGTACTGGGATTTTTAAAGGAAGTTCTGAAACCATATCGTTAGCAGGACCAGGAGTTATCTTTACTTATATGTTTGCAGGATTATTACTTCTTGTGGTTATGGGAGCTATAGCAGAAATGGCAATCGTCTATCCAAATACAAATATGAAGGGTTTTGTTCAGAAAGCATTTGGTAAACGTAGTTCCTTCATTATAGGCTGGATGTATTGTTTTATGTGGCTTTCCGTATGTGTCATTGAGGTAGTAGTGGCAGGAAGTTTCTTGCAATACTGGCTTCCATCTATCCCACTTTGGATATTAAGTTTAGGTTGTACTGCCTTAATCATTGGAATTAACATGATGAATGTTAAAAATTATGGAGAATTCGAATTTTGGTTTGCAGGAATTAAAATTACAATGATTATAGTATTTATTCTCTTAGGAGCTAGTATTTTATTTGGAATTATCCCAAGCGGCGAAACTAATTATCTAGAAAACTTCTCAGAGCACGGAGGTTTTTTTCCTAATGGATGGATGTCAATATTTTCAGCATTGCTAATTGTTATGTTTTCTTACGGCGGTTCTGAATTAATAGGAGTAACAGTAACAGAAGCAAAAGATGCAGAACGTATTTTACCTAAGGTTATTAAAAGCTATATTTGGAGAGTTATATTATTTTTCACCTTACCGATACTTGTAATTTGCGGTTTAATTCCTTGGAACGAAATTAGTGACCAGTCAAGTCCGTTTGTTCAGGTATTGTCAATGTCAGGCTTTCAGGGATCTGCCCACATTATGAACTTTATTTTAATTACAGCTGTCTTATCTGCAGCTAACTCTGGAATATATGGTTGTACACGGATGTTGCATTCTTTAGCTGCGGAGGGGGAAGCCCCAAAGTCTTTCTCTTATGTATCGAAAAATGGCGTTCCATTATATAGTTTATTACTAAGTGCCGTTGTATTAATCGCGGGCTCCATGATTACATACGTTGCACAGGACAAGGCATTTACCTTATTAATGGCGTTTCCAGGTTTTGTGGTATCACTAGTATGGATCAGTATTTGTTTAGCACAGCTAAAACTTCGCAATTCATATCCCAAAGCACCGAGCTTTAAATTGTGGGGCTTCCCGTATGTAACATTGTTTACAGTAATTACTTTAAGCATCATTTGTGTCATGTTTGTGTTTAGTGAACAGAATCGGGTCAGTATCATTGCTTGTCTTATTGTATTGGCTGTATTAATCGCGATTTCGATCCTTAAATTTAAAAGTGTGGATGAACAGGAAACAACTATAAAAGAAAAGACCATGGTTAAATAAATCCACGTAAAAGATACGACATGGGCAAAGGGCGTCTATGTCGTATCTTTTATGATTTATCAATCCTTGATTATTTTGCAGCTATATTTCGATATGTCATGTACTAAGCGTTTTATTGATTACATTTTGTAAGGATTTTATGAATCTCTCATTTTCAAGTGGAGTACCGATGGTCACGCGTATAGTATTTTCATAGCCAAGTAAATGACCAGATCGGATGATGACCCCTTGTTTTAATAGCTCCTCAAAGACGTCCCTGCCAGGATGATTTAGTTTGACCATTATGAAGTTGGCATGAGAAGGAAAGAATGTTAATCCCAACTCGCTTAGTTCGTTTTCTAAATATCTTCTTCCTTCCTCATTCTTACGAGCACATTGTTCCACAAATGTAGGGTCGTCCAGAGAAGCGAAGGCTGCTACCTGTGCTAAGCGATTGGTATTAAATGGTTCTTTCACTTTAATTAGCTCTTGTATGATGGAAACGTCCATTAAACCGTATCCGATCCTTAATGCAGCCAATCCATATATCTTTGAAAAAGTACGTAAGATGACTAGGTTTGAATTTGTATTTAGAAATGGTAAGGTTTCTAAATATTCTTCATCCTCAACATACTCATAGTATGCTTCATCAACGATTAGTAAAATATGTTTTGGCACCTTCTCGATAAAAGATCTTAACTTTTCTTTTTGAACGATCGTTCCTGTTGGATTATTGGGATTACAAACAAAAATCATTCTTGTTTTTTCAGAAATGGCCTCATACATGCCCTGGAGGTCATGTACGCCATTAATAAGAGGTATCTTTACAGGTGTGCCACCGTCGATCAATACATTCGTTTCATATCGTGGAAATGTAACGTCAGCCATAATGACTTCATCATTTTGTTGAATGTAGGTTCGTGTTAACAAACGTATAACTTCATCAGAGCCATTGCCTAAGATAATATTATCTTGGTTGACATTTAATTTCCTTGCTAACTTTTCAGCTAATGACGGTGCCATTCCTTCAGGATAAAAGGAGGTTTGCTCCATTTCGATAAGCATGGACTCTTTTGCTAGGGGTGAGCAACCATATGGATTCTCATTGGATGCCAATTTAACGATACTTTCAAGTCCTAGTTCGCGTTGCACTTCTTCAATTGGTTTACCGGAAACATATGCGCTTAGGTTTTCAATGTTTTTTCGAACTGAAATTTTTGTGAAAGTCAATGCAAGTTCCTCCCTTTGATAAATTCTGAATTTTCTTTTTCTATTAATAATTTTAATGATAGAATAATAACTGTTAAATTTACATACAAAAAAGAATGTATTTTCTGCTTTCCATACACCATTTTAAAGAAATATAAGCTTATATTCCTTCATTATGAAAGGCGGTCGCTTCATGGATGAAATAGATGTCAGATTACTAGAACTTTTACAATTAAATGGACGTATTACGATTAGTGAACTATCAAAGAAATTGGCTCTTAGTCGTCCTAGTATTTCTGAACGTATGTATCGCTTACAAGAAAAGGGGATTATAGAAGGGTTTACTGCCAGAGTTTCACCACCGGCAATAGGAAGAGGTGTACTTGTGTTTATTCAAGTCAGTGAACTTAAAGTTTCTGTTCCCGATTTTGAGCAATTAGTCAAAGATGATTTAGACATTATTGAGTGTCATCGTGTAACAGGAACAGTAGGATATTTTTTAAAAGCAGCTTTAGCTGATATGGACAGCATGAGAATTCTTATAGATCGATTAATACCTTATGGACATTTAAATACTTCTATAGTTTTAACGTCCCCAGTGCCTTCTCGCTCCATTCTTCCAAAGATTAATGAGTTAGAAGATCAAGGTGCAAAATCCTAGATTGAAATTAATCTTCAAAGCTATTAGATACCAATACTATTACAAGTCGAACATTACTAAATTAATGAACAAAGACGTTATGGAAATCAACTGCTTAGTATGAATCTTTTACAGAAAGGAACAAGGCAAATGCCAGTTCCTTTTTAACATTATTTTAAATCCATCAACGCCCCGAAATATTGCTGTGCAGTTGTAAAACAAATGAAGGCTAATAGTTCCGATATCTCTTCATCGCTAAATACTTCCTTTAACACTTCAATGAATGTTTGCTCCGTTTTTTCGCGTTTTAGGAGAAATACCTCTGCAAAAGCTAATGCATAGCTTTCTTTAATATCGTCTGGTTTCAATGGCCGTCCTTTTGCTTGACAGTATGCGCATCCGTTACCATATGCAAGAACCCTTCTGACATTTTCCTTTAATTCCTTTGAAAGTTTCCCATCTGCAGATATACACTCTGAAAGGTCCAACCATTTAAGTAAAATTACCTCCGAATGAAATAATTGTTGAAACGGACTAGACCCGATAGCTGAATTTTTTATTCTTGTCATGAACATCTCCCCTTTGAGATAATATTAAGATAAAAATCCAAATAAATTAATTGCATTTGTAAAGTATTTAAGAGTAATAATATATAGATGGAAGAAAAAGAAAGGGAATACTATTTATATGAAAATTGATAAAAAAGATCGTAGCATTCTTGATGAATTAACGATAAATAGTCGGGTTTCTATGAGGGAACTGGCAAAGAAAGTGAATTTGTCTGCACCCACTGTTACAGAACGGGTTCGGCAGATGGAGTCTTTCGGAATTATAAAAGGGTATGTTGCCGAGATTGATCATAAAAAGATTGGTTTTCCGATTGAATGTATCGTAGAAGCAACAGTGAAGAATGGGGAATATGACCGATTCAAGAGCTATATTGCCAAGCTTCCGAATGTTGATTTTTGTTTTCGAATTGCCGGACAGGCTTGTTATATGCTGAAAATCCATAGTGAAAGCCTACCAAAAGTGGAAGAGTTCATTAATCAGATAATCCCTTATGCTACAACTGTGACACATGTGATTCTTTCCGAGGTAGAGCGGAATCAGGATTAATATTTTTCTTTCTTGTGAATGAATTCATTCACTTAAAAGTCATATAAGTATAAATGTTATGGCTAATGGAGTGGAGTGAGTAAGTACCAATGTTTAAGTGGAGACACATAACAATAATCAAGCATGGGATGATGTTCTGGAAGCGTAAGGGCTTTTACAATATGCTATACGTGTTCCAATCATCTTGAAGCATTCATTATTACGGTTTTTCTTACGAAGAAATAGCGCTGATATTCTATTTCATCGGCCTGGAGTATTTTTGAATCTCCAAGTTATGACCGTGATATTAGCGGTTATTATACGTTTATATTAAAGGAAGGCGAAGATGAGTCATGAGTAGAATTGAAATAAATGTTTTGATTGTGTGCGGGCTGATTTTATTAGCACAAAGCATGTATTTATTTATCGACGCTAGAAAGAATGGCTTCAATCATTGGATATGGGGAATTCTGGGTTTGATTCAAGCCCCTGTGCCACATATTCTTTACTTGATAATAAAAAAAATCAGAAAAAAGGAAGAGGATGAACTATATGATTATCGTGACTACTAATACCGTTCCGGGTAAAGAAATAAAAGAACTTAAAGGGCTTGTTAAGGGGAATTCTGTCCAATCAAAGCATATTGGAAAAGATATTATCGCGGGTTTACGGACGATTGTCGGTGGAGAAATCACTGAGTATACAGAAATGATGAAAGAAGCAAGACAAAAAGCAATTGGCAGGATGGTGGATGAGGCGAAAGAAAAAGGGGCGAATGCCATCGTTGCGATGCGCCTAGAAACCTCAGCAATCATGCAGAATGCTTGTGAAATTATTGCTTATGGCACTGCAGTTCATGTTGAATGAAAATAGCTTTAATATAAAGGTCTATTATCAGAGGTACAAAATTGCTTTCAATAAGTCCGCATCTTAGAAGCTTGGCAAGCCATTCGGCATCTTTTACATCAGTTTTACGCCCTGGAACATTTTTGACATGTCTGGCATTGGCAAGAACAAGGTGAAAAGATCCTTCGAGAATATTCCATATTGGTTTCCAGTAGACTCCGGTACTTTCCATCACAACATCGGATAC